>CAZSNS010000004.1:0-68242 GCA_964608515.1 Hadarchaeota archaeon (SeqCode) | reverse complement strand
CCGAACCTTCGAACCCACATCAACATCACTAACCAAACCCGGATCCTCAAACAAAACATTCAAACGACCAGAACCATCATCCAAAACCAAACTAGACTCAGACTCATCAACAACAAGCCCAACAACCTGAACCTGCTCATCCCCCTCACTAATCTCAGAAATACGCCTAGGAACAGCAGGAGGCCTATACTGCGGATTAAAACTACTCATCTAATCTCACACCTTCAATACTCTCTCCAAGTATGACCGCATTCTACACAACGATAGAATCTAGTCGTCGGTTCATCAGCACTTCTAGTTTGATGCATCCACCAAAAAGCTTTATCATGACCACATTCCGGACATTTTTTACTGGTTTTTGGAAGGCTTTCCGTGTCTTTTTCAACGACTGCAGTTTCTTCTTTTTCTTCCGTTTCTTCAACATACTTGTAAGAATCCTCACTAGATTCATCCTGTTTTTCTTCATGTCCGCAAGAGGAACAAACTAGAAAAACTACTCCTTCTTTCTCTTCCGGATTCATCAAATTTCCACATTCTGGACAAAATTCCATTTTTTTCACCTACCTGATTCAAAATCTTTCAATATTTTATCATGGTCAAACGCAAAATTATTCCATGGAACTTCTTTGAAAACTTTTACGTCTGCCGCATCAGTATCGGCCCGTAACTCCCCACCAGTTTTTTCGGCAGAATAACAAATTGAAACTACATGTCCTCTAGGATCTCTTCCTGGTTCAGAATAGACCCCGACCAAATCTTTCAACTCCACCTCTAAACTTGTTTCTTCTTCAGCTTCTCGCCGAGCTGCATCTTCAACTTTCTCCCCATACTCAACAAACCCTCCAGGAATCGCCCAATACCCCTCGTAAGGTTCATTTTTCCTTTCAACGAGGACAATACCATCATCTACCTCGATGATAATATCGACCGTAAGAGAAGGTTTTTCATAATCACCCATTATTGAACCCCACTGATGGATAACCAAGATAAGGAACCGAAAACACAGCCTTCCCAATTATTTGTTCCTGACCGATCTTTTTTTCGTAAACCCCCACTCCCGCATTAGCATCCCCCTTTGTAGTTATATATTGATCATTATCCTCGATTTTCACCACTCTATGAATTATTCTCTTACTTCCACCAACTTCCGACTTCCAATAAACCACCACATCACCAATTCGAAGATCCTCAATAGAGTTCAACCCTTGAATAAACACTAAATCACCTTTCTGTAAGCCGTTTTGAAAGGGAAAATCCTCGACTTGGGAAGGGTCTAACCCCCTACTAACATAATATTCTTCCCACGACCCGTTAGAATGAGTCATACTAGGGGAAGAAACACTAACCATAGGAGAAACCGTCCTAAATCCTAAAATTAAACCACCCCTCACAAAAAAATAAATCAAACCCACCAAAAGAAACAAAGAAACTATTTCATAAAGAAAAGACCCCTCTTCCGATTCTGACCCATCAGAAATTTGAACAGGTTCACTCATAACTAAACAACCTCTTTTCGACAGTGAAATATTTTAGGTAAACTTTATCCAAATTTACAATTACATCTCTATTTTATTAGACGTTAAAATTTCTGGGTAAAATACATTCACTTTTCAATCTGTAAATTGAAGAATTTTTAAAATTTTTAAACTCTTCCTATACTTTCTCCCCTAGAGATTGCAGTACCTATCAAATGAGCTAATCTAAGAGGTTCAGGTACAGAACTCCTGGTAGACGCCACACGAACAATTTCTTCAGCATCTTCCAACCCAATCCCTCTAAATTGAATAAAAACTTTAGATTTTCTATTTTCCGAACCCACTCTTTCCACAGGAACGATATCACCTGCCGAAACCAACTTTTCCCATCTCCCCTCCCAATCAGGCAAATTCTTCAAAGCCTTTCTAACTGACTCCATGTCCGGTTCATCTCGAGAAACCACAATAACCGGAAGCCCAGTCTCTTCATAAACTTTATCAATATCTAAAACGTTGAAACCACCGAAAGTTATCCCACTTGTAAGAATCACCCTCAACTGTTCTTTATGCCTACTATTTTCAACCATTTTTACTATAGTGGAAGAAGAATCCCACCCATCTATTTCAACATCATCCACCAAAATACCATCCACCCACTCCCCTCCTCTCATAACTACACCAACAAGGCAAGTCTTCTCCTCCGAATCCGATTCGAACGAACCGTCATCAAAACCAATAGTCCTAATCTCGGATTTTATCTCCCCAAAATCCGACTCATCCAAACGAAACCCTCTCCGAAATAACTGTTAATAATTCCTCAAAACCATCTTCCGCCGCACTAAACACTTCCTTTCTACTATCAAAATCCACCTGTTCAAAAGAATCAGACAAAATATCCGCTGCTTCAACTATTTCTATCTCACCTTGGACCCAAGCAAAAGCAATTATTGCCTCCGCAACATCCCCCAATCTATGTCTATCTACTCTAGAAGAAGCCAAATCCCTCAAACCAGCCGCAGATAAAGACTCAGAAAGAACTTTATTAGGAGCTTTATCCCCATCAGGGACATCTCTAATTTTCGACCTAGCAAGAGAATAAATCAAGTTAACGAGGGGGTCACCCAATTTTGCTAAATCTTCATTAAGCACGGCATCCTTCGGATCTGAAAAATCAGAAAACCACTCTGAAATCACTCTTCTAACGCCTTCTCAAGCTTCTTTTTTACTTCTCCGTACTCATCTGATAATTCGTCCGCCGCTCTTATCAACGCTCTTTTCGGAGATTTCTTCTTTTCCGTCTTAACATGAAGCTCTGGGTCGGAAAGTAACGGATGAGCTATATTATAAGCCGCAGTTTCTATTCTTTCATCCTCGTGGAGTTTCTTTCTGAGGACATTCGAAAAGGTGTGTCCTTCTCCCACGATTCTAAGTTTCATTTTCGTTCCTTCTTTTTCTAACAGTTCTACTTCCATAATGACACCAGTGAAAGAGTGCTTTTTTCATTTAAAGTATTAATGTTTTAAGATGATTTGGATTCTTTAACTAGTTTTTTAATCTTTTCAACTGCACCTTTAACTTTTTGCTCTGACCCGTAAACACAAATCTCTATTGAAGAGGGAGTTGAATCTACATCCATATCTACTTTTATCTCAGTCAGTCCTTCAACTAACTCAACCAGTTGATTACTATCTTCAATTGGGAATTTTAAGACGCGTTTGGTTTCAGACATTTTCACAAAATACCCTGACGATAATCGTTAGCGATTTTCCGTTTTTCAACACTTCCACAGTTCGGACATTTCAATTTTGAATTATCCTTCTCAAGTTCGGATCTACACTCCGAACAAAACGCCACTAGAACTCCAAGACTATCATCAACTGTCGTAAGTTTTACCGAATTTTTTCCCAAATCAGTAACTTTAGCTCTCACGATATCAGCTGGTTTAAACTCATCCTCAATCTCTTCAACGTAGTCATCAGAAATATTAGATATATGAATTATCGAATCGCCCGAAAATGAAGTTTCTCTATCTTCATTACCCCGAATCGCTGCGATATCCACATTTGCAATTTGTCCTCTTATTTGATCAATTGTACCTATCACTATGTCGCCATTTTTGATAATTGGCGGAGTTCCTGTTTTTGGATGTACAGATATTTTTTTAGAATCAGCATCTTTGAGAACTACACCTGTCCGAGAAGAGTATACGTTATGTCCTTCTTCGTAAACTCCTTCATTTGGGATGAATTCTTCTACCGTAGCCAGAAAATCGCCTGGAACTACAAAGTCTCCGGATTTAATCTCATCTGTCATTTTCTATCTACCTCCTAACAATTCTATAAAGGTCAACTTTAAACCTATATACTTCTTGAGTGTGGAAATCAAACTGGGCAGGTATATGAAATTCTTTTTCTACCCTATGTGTTATTTTTCCACCTATTTCTTTAGTCTGTTCGGATATAAAATCCCTGTTCTTTGGCACCGCTTTATGTATAGAATAAATATCTCTTCCTAACTGAACCGCTTTTTTTAAAAAAACCATATCCGCTCCCTTTTTTTGGACGCCAAAAGGGGGATTCTGGATGACAGTTGAAACCTCTGGCATATCCAATTCGCTAACATCTGCACGCTTCCATTCAACATCGACACCAGCTTTCTGAGCATTTTCTCTTGCAATTTCCAGAGCTTCTTCATCTATATCTATACCTACTACGTTTTGAGCTCCAAGTAAAGCAGCACCAATCGCAAGGCGACCGGTTCCACAACCTAAATCATAGATATCCTTTCCTTCTATAGAAGAGTGATTGTAAGCCAATCTCAGTAAACTAGCCGCTACATCTCCCGGTGTCATATATTGTTCAAGTTCGGGTTTGGGATTGGGATGAGAAGATAATTTTTGTAATTTAATCTCCAGTTCTTTTTTCTTCATATTATCATCCATTTTCAGAACCGGTGGAAAATTCGTCAAGTTTATACTCCTCCCACTCCTCCTCGCCTAACATTACTCTAACCTCAAACGGGGTCAGGACTGGTTTTTGAACCAAATCTTGATCTGAGAACGGTATTCTAGGACAAGCAGTATTAACATATGCATCAAGTTGAAAATCTTCCAAAACTTCCAAACTTATATCATCAAAAGCAAGAATATAAGAATTATAACCGTTTTCTTCCAATTCCGTACATAATTTTTCTGCCAACTCCAAACGATTTTGCCCATTTTTAGTACTCACTAAAATCCCAAATTCTTCCCCAGATTCTGCTCTTGCAATTAAAGCCATTCTTTTCTTTAAAAAATCATCTAATTCCGGTTCTAATTTTTCGAATTCCTCAGTTACAGGATTTATCGAAACCACCTTTTCACCTGTAGCAAGACCCACTCCCAAAGGATGGAATTCTCCAGTACCTATGTAAAGGAACCCATCAACATTCTCAACTACAGACCTCGCACTACCCCAATCACAACCTAAAACTTGCCCTGCATAATTCGCTCTAGGTCCACCCTCACCAATAAAAGATTCAATCCCTTCATTCTCAAGATACTCCTGAACTTTCTCAATAAAGTGAATATGTTGAACAGTCGTTATCAAACCCCATTTTTTTCCCTTCAAAACCGGAATAGCTTCCTGTAAAACATTTAAAGGATCAACTTGCATTCTAGCCTCTACAAAAAGAATAGGAAGTTTTGTTTGAATCTCCATAGTGGAATGGCCATAATGTATTAGAGCGTCGCATCCTAATTCTTCAGCTTCTTTATCGGCAATATCGCAAGCGCCGTAACAACTTGTGGCTAAAAAAACTGGTTCGGTTCCTTGATTTGTGATAATTTTTTTTATCTTCTTAATTCCGGGTCTTAATCCGTTAGGTATCTGTATGGCTACTTTTTTCACTTCTTTTTCTTTTAGGAATTTTTTGACGGTTTCAGGTTCGAGATCGTATCTGGAATCCATAGGATTATTAGCCGTTTTTAAAGATATTGAAAGGTTTTGGAATTATTCTTCGTCTTCCACATCTTCTCTAGCTTTGGAAAGCATTATTTGTCTTTCTGTTCTGTTGACCATTTTTCTAACTTCTTGAACTGCGTCCGGATTTGCTGATACGCTAGTTATACCGTAGTTGACTAGTTTTTTGACAACATCTGGATAGCTTCCTGCTTGTCCACAGATGCTGGATTCAACTCCTGCTTCGTTACATTTCTTGATTACTCTTTTGATCAGTTTTTGTACTGCTGGATGTCTTTCATCGTAAAGTCTTGCAATTCTCTCATTGTCTCTATCGACAGCTAGTGTGAATTGGGTCAAATCGTTAGTTCCGAAACTCACAAAGTCTATTCCTTCCTCGATAAATTCTTCGATAATCAAAGCAGCTGCTGGAATTTCTATCATGATACCTATATCAAAATCTTCGTGAGGTTCTAAACCAACCTCTCTGGCAACTCTTTTGAATCTCTTTAATTCATCAGGGTGTTGAGCCATCGGGAGCATTACTCCTACGTTATCCAAACCTTCTTCTGCTACTTGTTTTATCGCTCTAAGTTCGATTTTTAGAATTTCTTGTTCTTTGGGATTGTCTGGATCTACGAATCTTCGCACACCTCGCCATCCTATCATCGGATTCGGTTCTTCCGGTTCGTCTTCTCCACCTTCAAGATTTCTAAATTCGGCAGTTTTCAAGTCAAGAGTTCTGTAATAAACAGGATGTGGTGAAACTGCTTCCGCAACAGTGTGAATACCGTCTGCGAATTGTTCCAACATTTCATCTTCTCCGCCTTCTTCCAGTATCTTTCGTGGATGCTTTCCAATAGTGAGAAGCATATGTTCCGCTCGAAGAAGACCAACACCATCTGGTTCGGTCTCTCTAGCTACCTTCTCAGCAACATCCGGAAGACTAATATTAGCTTTCACCTGCGTGGCAGTTGGTATTACAGGGGTAACTGCTTCTGTAGGTCCAGTTTTCTCCTTCTCCTGTTCTTCTTTTTCTTTCTCTATTCCCTCGTAAACAACACCTGAAGAACCATCAACTGTAACTCCCATTTCTTCTTCCAAAATTTCCATCGCGTTACCAGTACCAACAACCGCGGGAGTACCTAACTCTCTAGAAACAATAGCAGCATGACAAGTAGTGCCACCTTCATCAGTAACAATCGCCTTAGCTCTTCTCATGGCCGGAACCCAATCGGGTGCGGTCATTTCAGCTACTAAGATGTCGCCTTCTTTTACTCTGCCAATTTCGTCTGCACTTGGTATGACTTTTACTTTTCCTGAACCTCTGCCAGGGCTAGCGCCTAATCCTTTGACAAGAACTTCTCCTAATTCTCCCGCTTCTTCAGTTTCTTCTTCCTCTTCTCCGTAAAGTACTGTGATAGGTCTTGATTGGACTAGATACATTTTTCCATTTTCTTTAGCCCATTCTGCATCTTGCGGTCGGCCATAGTGTTCTTCTAGTTTCGCTCCGAGTTCTGCTAATTCTGCAGCTTCTTCTTCGTTTATGACTTGAGCTTCTCTTTTTTCGGAGGGTGTTTGCTCTTCTATAGTTTCTCCCGTTTCCGGGTCTCGTGTAATTGTTGCTTCTTTGGATCCAATTGTTACGTCCATGATTTCTTGTGTTTCCTTATTCACCACGTAAGTATCCGGAGTTACGGAACCGGAAACGACCGTTTCTCCAAGTCCCCAGTTTGCTTCGATAACTACTTTTTCTTTGTCGCCTGTCGAGGGGTGTGAAGTGAACATTACCCCTGCCTTTTCCGCATTAACCATCTTTTGTACTGGTACTGAAATCAAAACCTGGTCGTGAGCGTAGTCATTTTTTTCTCTATAAAATATCGCTCTGTCAGTGAAAAGAGACGCCCAACATTTTTGAATATTTTCTAGAAGCTCTTCTTCACCGCTTACATTAAGATACGTATCTTGTTGCCCTGCAAAAGATGCGTCTGGCATATCTTCTGCTGTAGCAGAAGATCTAACAGCAACAGAAACGTCGGGTTCTTGACTTCGATCGGAAAGCTCTCGATAAGCCTCTAAAATATCTTCTCTGACCTCGGCCGGCATTTCAGCCTCCAAAATCATGTTTCTAACTTTTTCACCTGTTTCACTCAAACCTTCGGAATCATCCACATCTACTTCGCCTAAAAGCTCGTTTATTTCTTCGATAATCCCTGCCTCGTGAACAAATCTTTCATAAGCTTGCGCAGTCACTGCAAAACCTGGAGGAACTGGCAAATCAGCGTTTATCATCTCACCGAGACTAGCACCTTTTCCACCAGCAATCTCTACATCGGCCTTAGTAAGATCTTCGAACCATGCAACATTTTTATCTGTCATCTTTCTCCTCTTGTAGAAGGTGTACCTTTCTTCTTAATAAAAATAATTTCGAAAAATACGAAAAGAGTAAAACCAATTAAACCTATTCTGACATATATTCCTTACCTAACTCAGAGTAATGATCAGAAGCCAACTCTATTCTCCCAACTTGATCATCATCCAACTGCTTCTTCACTTCAGCAGGACTACCAGCTACAAAAGATCTTTCAGCGATTTCCGTACCCTCCATAACTAAACTATTAGCAGCTACGATAGATTCTTTACCAATTTTAACCCCTTGCAAAACCGTCGCATTTATACCAATGAGAACCCTATCACCAACCTCCTGACCATGAACAACCGCACCATGACCAACAGTACAACCATCACCAATCTCCGAATAACTCCCCACATTCACATGAACAACCGCATTATCCTGAATACTAGTCCCCTCCCCAATCTCTATAGGCCCACCATCACCACGAATAACCGCACCCGGCCACACGCTGCTGTCTTCTCCTATTTTCACATCTCCTATTACCACGGCGTTTTCGTCTATGTATGCTGAGTCTGCTATTTCGGGTTTTTTTCCTTTGAATTCTCTTATCATTTTTCTCCTCTTTTGGTTCCGTTAAGCTTGATAAGTATGTCTATTGTTCATTTTTCATTATTTTATTGGAGTTCTTTGATTTTTTTGACTATCTTCGGCAAAATTTCTCCCGCGTTCCCTTGGAGTACAACTTCTGCTTTGTCGTCTAGTGGTGTGGGATCTCGATTTACGATTATTAACTCTGCACCGGTCTGAGCTGCTTTAGAAGGAAAAGACGCTGCTGGTTGGACTGTGAGAGATGAGCCAATAACTAGAAAAGCGTCTGATTTCTCAGAAAGTGATTGGGACCTCAACAACGCTTCTTGAGGTAATTGTTCACCGAATAACACTGCCGCCGGTTTCATAATAGAACTGCAATCATTGCAAGTTGGCGGTATTTCCTCTAATTCTTCCGAAAAGTCTCTCCTCTCGCCACAATTCATGCATTCTAATTTTCTCAAATTTCCATGAACCTCTATCACATTATTAGGAGAATTTCCGGCTTCTTGATGCAAATTATCAACATTTTGAGTTATCACTGCCTCCAAAATTCCTAACTCTTCCAAATCTGCCAGTGCTAAATGTCCAGGATTTGGTTTTATCTCCTCATCCATCATCTCTTCCCCAACCTGGACAAGTTTCTCCCAAGTACCTTCAGGGTCCGATTTCAGCTTTTGAATAGTGAAAAGGTCCGGATCAAATCTATCCCAAACTCCTCCAGGACTTCTAAAATCAGGAACACCACTTTCTGTAGAAATGCCTGCTCCAGTAAAAGCTACAGCCGTTTCCGAATCTTTCAAAATTTTGGCAACTTTCTCAATAGAACTCAAAATATCCCCCTAAGGCTAGTTCCATCTATTAAAAAATTACTTATGAAGTTAATAAAATCCTATTGTATCTCAGGGTTCAACACTCTTTATTCCTAAATCATCGCCTGATTTTCCGGATTTTTTAGACCCGGATTCTCTCTTATTCTTCAATGCAGCCTCTACAAAGGAAAGGTAAACCGGATTTGGATTACCAGGACGTGAGGTAAATTCAGGATGGAACTGAACCCCCACTACCCAATGATCCCCTTCCATCTCAACAACGTTGACAATTCTTCCTTCCTCATCTGTTCCGGAAAGTATTAAGCCTTCATCTTTCATCCGCTCTACATATTCGGGTATGAGATGGTATCTATGACGGAAACGTTCTACGACTTTTTTCTTATCATACGCTTCGTGCATTCTTGTACCTGGTTTAATTATAACCTCCTGTCCACCTAACCTCATAGTTCCTCCTTTTTTGGAGATTTCTTTCTGCTCGGGCAGTAAATCTACGACAGGATGTGGAGTGTCAGAATCAACTTCAGTACTATTGGCATTTTCTAAACCTTTTTCTCGACAATAAGCGATGAAAAGTAATTGCGCGCCGAAACAAATACCCAAAAACGGAATATTTGTAGATAAAACCTTTCTAGAGGCTTTAATCATACCCTCAGCTCCTCGTGTTCCAAATCCTGGCGTCAACACTACACCATCATATTGCTCTAAAACTTCCAGCTTAGATGGGTTCTCCTCAAAAGGTTCCGTATCAACAAATTCTATACTTAAATCAACACCATGCTTCGCTGCAGAATGTTTCAAAGCATTATTAATACTAATGTAACTGTCTAGAATTTGAGTATACTTACCAGGCATAGCTATACGGACCTCTTCATCAGCTTCCTTGAATTCCTGAACAGTCTCCTCCCAATCCGAAATCTCAGGAGTTCTCGCTCGAATCCTTAAAATATCACAAAGATAGTCCCCCACACCTTGTTTCTCAAACAGCAACGGAAGTTCGTAAAGAACATCCATTCTGGGATCTGAAATCACAGCTTCTTTAGGAACATTGCCGTATAGGCTTATTTTTTCTTGAGCGGTGTCGGAAAGTTCTCTATCACTCCTTCCAACTATCATATCTGGCTGCAGTCCTGCTGAAAGCAAAGTTTTAACGCTATGTTGGGTGGGTTTTGTTTTCAATTGGCCGATAGTTTCCAAGTATGGAACTAGAGTTACATGAATAAGACCGGTTGAATCGTCAGTTTCTTCTATTCTTAGCTGTCTAATGGCTTCTAGGAAAGGACTTGCTTCTATATCTCCTACTGTTCCTCCTATTTCCGAGATTAGTATATCGGGATCATTTCTTTCTGCCACTGCTCTTACTCTATCTTTTATCTCGTCCGTAATGTGAGGAATTATTTGTACTGTTCTACCTAGATAACTTCCAGCTCTCTCTTGCAACAAAACCGACAGGTAAACCTGTCCGCTGGTTATATTATTTCTCGGATGCATCGTTTTGTCTAGAAATCTTTCGTAAGTTCCGAAATCCTGATCTATTTCAGCAATTGTAAACGAGGAATCTTGAGATGGTTGAAAATCCCACGCATCATCAGTAACGAAAACCTCACCATGCTCTATCGGGTTGAGAGTTCCTGGATCAACATTCAAGTAAGGATCTATCTTAATCATGTCAACATCTAGACTTCGAAATTGGAATGCCTTTCCTACTGATGCCGCAACGGCGCCTTTTCCTATCCCTGAAAGTACGCCCCCGGTTACAAATAAGAATCTCGTCATACAGAAAAGATTGATGTAAAACCTACCTAAAAAATTTCCGCAGAATTTCCTATTAAAGAAACTATTAGGAACATGAAATAAATAAAAAAATGGATGTCAGAAATCGATCTATCCGTAAACGTGGGTGATCTTGAACTTAGAAACCCAACACTTCTAGCCGCAGGAATCCTAGGGCAAACAGGAGCAAACCTAGAAAGAGTCTGGAAATCCGGAGCCGGCGGAGTCATCACCAAAACTGTAGGTCTCCAACCAAAAGAGGGTTATAAGGGTCCGAATGTCGTGGGAACTCCTTGCGGATTACTCAATGCAATGGGTCTTCCAAATCCAGGAATAGAAAACATGATGGAAGAAATTGAATCAGTGAAGGGGGAGGGAAGAACAGTTATTGGAAGTATTTTCGGAGAAAATCGGAAAGATTTCGAAGAACTAGCAGAAAAAATGATTGAAGCTAAAGTTAACGCCGTAGAGTTAAATCTTTCCTGCCCTCACGCAGAAGGATTATCACTAATCGGGCAAAATCCCGAACTTGCTGGAAAAATAACGAAAATCAGTAAAAATTACGATATTCCGATATGGGCAAAACTACCCGGAAACACGCATATTCCTAACCTGGTAGATGTGGCGAAAGCAGTTGAGAAAGCTGGAGCTAACGCTATCGTTTTAACAAATACTTTGCCAGGAATGACAATAGACACCACAGCCAAAAAACCAGTTCTAGGACATAAAACAGGAGGACTATCAGGTCCCGCAATAAAACCTGTAGGAGTCCGTCTAGTTTATGAAGTTTTTGAGGAAACAAATATTCCGATAATAGGAGCAGGCGGAATAACAACAGGCGAAGATATGCTAGAATATATTCTCGCAGGAGCCTCAGCAGTAGAAATAGGAACCGGAATAATGCAGAGAGATTTAAAAATTTTCGAAAAAGTTTGCGAAGAAGCAAAAGAAAAAATCCAAACCAAAAAAATAGAAAACCTAGTAGGAGAAGCTCACTAAAAATTAAACTTCAGTTTTCCTACCGGCCGCATCCCTCTTATATTCTCCAAACTCCGAATCTTTAATCTCCTCATAGGTAAAAACAGGACCTTCCTCACAAACTCTCAAACCCGAAGGGTCCAAAGAACAAGACCCGCAAAGACCAAAACCGCACTTCATATACCTGTTCAAACTTATCTGCAAGGGAATACCCCTTTCTTCAATAAACTCAGCAGTTGCAACCATCATCCGTTCTGGCCCGCAAATTAAGCAAGAATCATAATCTTCCTCCGGTAATTCCTGTCGTAAAACGTCCGTGGTAACACCTTCAACTCCTGCGGAACCATCCTCAGTACCAAGCAATAATTCCGCATCTAAGCTCTCAATCCTTGATTTAAACAAAAGATCCTCTTCGGACTCAGCCGATATTATAACCGTAACATCTTTACCCTTTTCCACCGCTCTCTCAGCGGTAATGGCAAGGGGTGCCATTCCACAACCTCCACCAATCATTAACAATTTTTCTCCGGACAAGTCAAACCCATTTCCATAAGGCCCTCGAAGTCCTACGAGGTCGCCTTCTTCCAGTTTATGAAGTTTTGTTGTTGCGTCTCCTATTTTTTCGGCTGAAAAGCTGACAGTTCCATCCTCTTCAGCGGTTGAGACGGCCATTGGGATTTCGTCTTCTCCTATTACCCATACCATTATGAATTGTCCTGGAGTTGTTGTGGAGGTGATTTTTGGTGCTTTTGTGTAAATTGTTCTGATTTTGGGGGTTTCTTTCACAATATTGTTTATGGGTACTACTGTTGGCTTATGTTCTACGGGGGATGAATTTTCCATTTCCTTTTTCACCTACTATTTTTCCTTTCTGGTACACCTTTTCTCCTCTTACTAGGGTGAGTTCTGGTTTGCCATTGACTTTTCTACCTTCAAATGGTGTGAATTTGGTTTTTCCGTGTAAGTCTTTACCTTTTATTTTCCAAGTCTTGTTTTGATTTAAAACCACGATATCTGCATCTGCACCCGGCTTTAAAACACCTTTTTGGATACCGTTTTCATTTTTTAGTCCGAAAATTCTAGCAGGTTCCAAACACATCGATTCTATCAGTCTAGACAGGGAAAGTTTGCCTTTCTCCACCAGTGTAAAAAGGAGAGGAAGTGACGTTTCTATACCCGCTATTCCAGGAGGGGCTTTAATCATGTCTTTTTCCTTCCCTTCAAGAGTATGAGGAGCGTGATCAGTAGCTACAATATCTATAAGACCCATTTCAAGTCCGGACAAAAGTTTCTCCCTATCAAATTCGGAACGCACAGGAGGATACGTCTTCGCAATAGGTCCAAATTTTCTAAGATGTGAACGATCTAAGAACAAATGATGAGGAGTCACTTCACAAGAAATACCCTTATCGGATTTAGCTCTGGTAATAACGCTTAGCGACTCTTCAGTTGTAATATGGCAAAAATGAGGCTGAAAGTTCGAAACCATACTCAATATTCTAAATATCTCCGAAACCTCAGCCTTATCCGGTCGAGATTCAACAAAGTCATCAACATCGCCCGAGTTCTGCCCTTCACTCAAAAAAGTCGGATCTTCAGGATGGATTGTAATTATTGCTTGCTCATCGCTAACTTCGGAAATTTTAGAATCGTCACAAATCTCCGGGTAAAGTTTTAGAGAAACCGCACCCTCTTCAAGTAATTTTTTTCCCTCTTTAATGGCGGAAGTAAACATCCCATGCAAACCGAAGTCGATATAAGATTTCTTATCTCCTATCGCTTTTTTTTCTCTAAATTTTTCACGACTATCTGTCTTCGGAGACGTATTAGGCATATCACAAACCGTTGTAACCCCTCCAGCTGCCGCAGCTTTAGAACCAGTTGAAAAATCTTCTTTCTCAGGAAACCCAGGGTCTCGAAAGTGAACATGAGTATCTACCACTCCAGGAAGAATGAGTTTCCCCTCAACATCAATTGTTTCCTCAGAGTCGGGCAAGGAGGATTTCTTAGATATGGAAACTATTTTTCCTTCGTCAATTGCTATTCCCGCTTCTACCAAAGAGTTAGATGTGGGAATTTTCCCGTTTTTGAGACAAAGGTCAACTTTTTTCAAACTACCCCTTTTAGATTGAGTGGAAATATTTAATTAAAATAATGCGCAATTTCAGGCAGGGTCGTATTGAAATTAAGCACACAAAATATAGTTTCATTCGAAGAATTGGAAAATGAAGATGTTCGAAAAATCTTCTCCGAGGCCGAAGATTTTGAATCTATTGCTAAGGGAGAGGAGAGTTCCGATCTCTTGGTAGGAAAGATACTAGGTATGCTTTTCTTCGAACCGAGCACTAGAACGAAGCTTAGCTTTAAATCAGCCATCCAACGGCTTGGAGGGAGCACAATCGGTTTTTCGCGACCGGAAGTTAGTTCTGTTGCTAAAGGAGAAACTTTGGCTGATACGATAAGGACTGTTGAGAATTATTGTGATGCGATTGTGATAAGGCATCCTCAAATGGGTTCGGCGAAATTGGCTTCTGAAGTGGCTGAAGTTCCGATTATAAACGCTGGTGACGGTGCTGGACATCATCCTACACAAACTTTGCTGGATTTGTACAGTATTAGGAAAAGTTTCGGAACTATCGAAGATCTTGACATTGGACTTGTGGGTGATTTGAAATACGGTAGAACTGTTCATTCGTTGGCTTATGCAGCTTCTAGATTCGACAACAAATTATCCCTCATATCTCCCGAAGGTTTAGAGATGCCGAGGGAGATAGTTAACGATTTAAAACAAAAAGGTAGGGATATTGTAGAAACTTCCAGTTTAGAAGAAGTATTACCAGAATTAGACGTTTTATATGTAACTAGAATTCAAAAAGAAAGATTTTCAGACCCGACAGAATATAACAAAGTAAAAGACTCTTACGAAGTAAATCTGGAACTTCTTGAAAAAGCCAAAGACGAACTAAGATTATTCCACCCGCTACCTAGAGTAGACGAAATCGATCCGGAAGTAGACTCATCAAAACACGCAAAATATTTCGACCAAGTATTCTCTGGAGTTGTAGTAAGAATGGCCTTACTTTCCTTGCTGATGTGATAACATGGTAGATAAAGAAAAATTGAGAGTTAGCAAGATTGAGGCTGGAACCGTAATTGATCATATACCGTCAGGGAGAGCTTTGACTGTTTTAGAGATTTTAGGAATAACTCCAGGCGCTGAAGATACTGTTTCGGTTTTGATGAACGTGCCTAGTCAAGAGCTCGGTGAAAAAGATATTGTAAAAATCGAAGGTCGAGAGCTGGAAGAGGAAGAGGTTAACCAAATAGCTTTGGTAGCGCCGACCGCTACAATCAACGTAATTGAAAACTATGAAGTCGTGGAAAAGAAGGAAGTTGAACTTCCTGAAATAATCGAAGGCGTTGTGGAATGCTCTAATCCAGCATGTATTACCAACACTTCCGAACCAACGCAACTAAAATTTGAAGTAGTTAGCGAAACACCGATAAGTTTACGATGTACCTATTGTGAAAGAATAACGGAAGAAGATGAGCTGTTCGATCAATTCTCGGAGTAGGTAAAATTGGTCGGAGAAAAATTTAGAGAAACATTTAAAGAAAAGACTGAAGCCAACGATTCAAGACTAATCCTAGCCCTTGATGTCTCCGAAGAAAACACTGGCAAAAAGAAAGTAAGAGAAAAATGCCTAGATGTGTTAGAAGAAACTTCCAACTATATTGCTGGAGTGAAAATAGGTTATTCACTTGTCCTAAACACAGGAATAGAAATTATCACAGAAATAAGTCAAAAAACTTCCATTCCAATAATCTCAGATTTCAAAATTGCAGATGTACCTCATATTAGCCAACAAATCGCCAAAAGAGCATACAATGCAGGAGCAAACGCAGTAATTAGCCATGGATTTACAGGAAAAGACAGCCTTGAAGCAATAATCCAAGCCGCAAAACAAGAAGACGGAAAAGGAGTCTTCGTAGTTTCAAATATGTCACACCCAGGAGGAGAACAATTTATCCAACCAGTGAGCGATCAACTCCTAGACTTATCCAAAGAAGTAAACGCAACAGGAATAATCGGCCCGGCCACGAGGCCTGAGCAAGTTAGGGATTTGCGTTCTAGGGCTGGTGATGATTTGTTGATTTTGACTCCTGGGATTGGTGCGCAGGGTGGTAAGGCTGGTGATGCTATTAGGTTTGGTGCGGATTATGAGATTGTTGGGAGAGCTATTTATACTTCTGATTCTCCTGGGGGTTCTGCTGCTAGGATTAGGGATGAGATTAACGAAACTTTGGAAGAGTGATTTTAGATGAGTGATGATTCTAGAGAAAGTATTGGGAGAAAGAAAGGTATAGCGATTAGTTTGTATGAGATTGACGGTATTAAGTTTGGAGAATTTACTCTTACCTCTGGAAAAACTAGTCCTTATTATGTGGATTTGAGGGTGATGCCTTCTCATCCAAACTTGTTTGATAAGGTTACAGATGTTTGTGCCGATATGATTAGAGAAGAAATAAAAAAAGATTATTTCAAAATTGCAGGAGTGCCTACTGCGGGACTACCTATTGCGACTTTGATAAGTCAAAAATTACGTTTACCACTTCTCTATGTCAGGAAGAAGGAAAAATCTCACGGGCGAAAGAAAGGAATAGAAGGAAAATTCCAAGAAGGAGAATTAATTCTCGTAGATGATGTCACTACAACTGGTGGGAGCATAAAGGAAGCGGCTGAAACCGTAAGAGAGGAAGGAGGAAAGGTAAACCACGCAGTAGTCATACTGGATAGAGAAGAAGGAGCTAAAGAAAAACTAGAGAAAGATGATATAAAACTACACTCATGCTACACCATCACAGAACTAGTCGACTACTTAAAAGAAAGCACAAAAATAGGCGAAGAAGAACACTCAACCATAATCAACTATTTGAAAAAAAAGTGAACCTTATCCAAAAAATCGGGAATTGATTTCGAACAAAACTTAAAATCTGCGGTAAAACAATTCTTTATCGGGGTAAAGTGAAAGGATTATTTGGAAAATTTTTAGATATAAATCTTTCCGATAATGAAATTCAGGACTATAATATTCCAGAAGAATGGATAGAAAAATACCTAGGAGGACGTGGACTTGGTGCCAGAATACTCTGGGAAGAGTTAGAAGGTGGAGAAGACCCTCTAGGTGAGGAAAATATTCTAATTTTTGCAACTGGTCCTCTTCAAGGGACCGGAGTACCTGGTGCCGGTAGGCATGTGGTTATGGCTAAGTCTCCAAAAACTAGTAGTGTGAATGATTCTTATGCGGGTGGTTTCTTCGCTCATCAAATTGGACAGTCAGGATATGATGGAATTATTGTTAGGGGAAAAGCTGACTCTCCGAAATATGTAACTTTGATTGATGGTGAAGGGCATATTCACGACGCTGAGAATCTTTGGGGTAAGGATGTCGCTGAAACCGAAAAGGAACTTAAGGATAAGCATGACGGTGGGAGAGTTTCAAGTATTGGAATCGGAGGAGAAAACCTAGTCAAATTTGCTTGCGTAATAAATGATAGAAATAGAGCAGCAGGAAGACCAGGATTTGGCGCCGTAATGGGTTCAAAAAAATTAAAAGCCGTTCTAGTCGACGGGAACTTAGATAAGCCCATTGACGATGAAGAGAAGTTGAAAGAAATCCGTTCGGAATATGTGGAAAAATTATCTCCAGCGATCGAGTGGGGAAAATACGGTTCCTCTGGTGTTGTCACCAGTTTGAACGAAACGGGTGTCTTACCTACTAAAAATTTTCAAGAAGGAGTTTTTGACGGCGCAGAAAAAATTAGCGGCGAGGAAATGTACAAAAAAATCCTAGAAGAAAGAGACACTTGTGCAGGATGCCCAGTTAGATGTAAAAGAGTGGTAAAAACCCAATTCAATGAAGAGAAAGTTGAGGAAAAATACGGCGGTCCTGAATATGAGACCATTGGAGCTTTTGGTTCTTTGTGTATGAATGATAATTTGGACGCTATTGCTTTGGCTAATCAAAAATGTAACCGTTATAGTTTGGACACTATTAGTACGGGTGATACCATTGCTTTTGCGATGGAAGCTTCGGAAAAAGGGTTGATTGATGAAGATATTGAGTGGGGAGACGCGGAAAAGATGGTTGAATTGGTTGATAAAATCGCACATCGTGAAGGTATTGGTGATATGTTAGCCAATGGGATCGATAAAGTTTCTGAGAAAGTCGATGCTGATTTTGCAATGGAGGTAAAAGGTCAAGAAATTCCGATGCACGAGCCGCGGGGTAAGAACGCGTTGGCTTTGACCTATTCGGTTACTCCTAGAGGGGCTAATCATATGGAAGTTTTACATGATACTTTCAAGACTCATCCTGAGGAATTAGAAATTGAAGAACCTATTGACAGATTTGATCTAGAATCAAAACCAGAATTTTGCAAAATTTATGAAGAAGTAGTATCTTTCTCAAACTCCTCTATCGTTTGTGCTTATACAGCTTGGGTAGCTTACTCCAATGGAGCCTATACCTATCCAGAGATTCGGGAAATACACGAAGCAGCGACCGGAATGGAAATCGGAAAAGAAGAGATGTTGAAAATCGGCGAACGTAACATCAACCTCTTGAAAATGCTCGCAAGCAGAGAAGGTATTGGAAAGGAAAAAGACCACTTGCCGAAAAGATTCGAAGAACCAATGCCCCAAGGCTCTAGTGCAAATAAAACCGTGCCTGAAAAAGATTTGCAAAAAACAATCGATAAATATTACAAAATTCGAGGCTGGGATAAGACCGGACCTACTAAAGAAAAACTGGAAGAACTAAATATGGAAGACTTGATTTAATAAAACTAATTTGAAAAGAATCTAGCCCGAAAAATTCTGATAATCGGAATTAAACAAAAAGAATCTTAAACTGGAATCCATTTTGGTACCTCTTCTTGATATTTCTCGTATTCTTCACCAAGCAATCGGATTAGTTCGTTTTCCTCATAGGAGGCCAACCAATCATAAACCGCAAACAGTCCACACCATATCAAAAAAGACAAAATTGAGAAAGTGAGAATAACAAATCCCAAGAAAAACAAAAGCCCTCCAAGATACATCGGATGCCTAACTAACGAATAAAGGCCCTTTTCGACAAGTTCGTCTTCGCCTTCAATTCTAAAAATTACAAAATGTGACTTAACTGCCAAATATCCGCCTAAAACAAAAACGGGAATGGAAATAACCACACGAATGTATAAAGGAAGTAAATCACTCAGAGTGGAGAAACCATATATGAAAGAATCTAACCCCAAGATTACGAAAAATAGTACGAACATTAAGAACTGGATGAAATCCCCGTAGGGATGTTCCGGTCCTAGACCGGGTTCGTGAGGATTTTTTATCATTTTACCTTTTCAGACAATTGTATTTTCGATTGTCGGTTTTAATAGTGTATTTTTTGTTATGGGTGTAACAAAAAATTAGGGATTTTTTGCCCGTAACCTTTCATTAGGACCGCAGTAAATGGCTTTTTCCCGATCTTACAGTTATTATATCGTGGATAAGCTTCACTTGAGCGGATAATGTCGCAAGTATCCTTTGATCGTTTTCCCCACCCGATCCTCAACTTTTATTACTTTTAGTTACATATTGTTACACAATATGCCCGTGAGTATCGATCAGTTCAAAAAGGCTCCAGAAAAAGCACTCGAAATAGAGGAGGGAACGAACGCCGGAAAAACTCTGAAATTCCTCCTGAAAAACCCCGACAAAGCCTTCACAAGGAAGGAAATAATGGAAGCTACCGGAATTAAAAAAGGAAGCATAGGAGTGACACTCTCCAGACTGAAGGAGAAAGGACTGGTGAGACACAAAGGTAACTACTGGGCCTTAGCCGAGGACGATAAAATAGCGACCTTGGCATCCGAAGTTTACGGGACAAAGACTGCAAACGAGAAGCTCGGTGAAGAACTCGAGGAAGACTGGCTCGATCGGGAGTGATAAATCTGTCCTACAGTCGCGGAGACGTTGTCTGGGGTCCTGAACCGTTCAAATCCGTGGTCAGGCCCAGGCCATGGGTGGTCTTGAGTAATAAAAAGCATCCGTTTCACGGAGAAGAGTACTTAGCTGCCACTTTGACTACTAGGAAAAGGGAAGAGGTTATCGAGATAAGAGAAGAGCACTGGATAAAGGGTAGCGCTCCAAAAAAGAGCTATGTCGCCCCTTGGGTTATTATTACCCTCAAGCATGAAGACATACAGGAGAAAATAGGAAAGCTGAAACTTGACTTGCTTGAGGAAGTGGTTGAGGATTTGAAATCCTATATATCACGTGAAAACGATTGAGAGACCTATAATCTCTATCTAAACATCGATTTTTAAGCTGTAAAACACATACACTGCGAAAAATTGAACAAATTCTTCTCGTAATTGTTATAATGGCTAAAGATGTTTTGGAGTATTCACCATTTTTTGTTACACCCATAACAAAAATCCTTAGCTTAATTTAGGTCAGGATATTTTTCTTAATTGTTCAAGGGTTAAAATGAAAATAATACCTATCCACGACACTCCAGCGCTAAGAATCGTGCTTGATGATGAGATAGTTATAGCCGTAGGCGACCTTCACTTAGGGCTCGCAGCAGAGCTGGCTAAAAAGGGAATCGAGATCCCAAACCGTGTCCCCGAAGTACAGAACCGTTTGTTTGAAATTATTAACGACGAAGGGGCGGACAGATTGTTTTTTCTGGGAGATGTAAAACACAATATTCCAGTTACGAGCTGGGAAGAATGGGAATATTTACCCGACTTTTTTGCAGACCTGAGCAAAGAGGTAAAAGTAGAAATCACACCTGGAAACCATGACGGAGACATCGAAGGACTAATCCCTAGAGATGTAAAACTACACGAAGCAAAAGGCACAACAATCGGAGAAGGAAAAATCGGATTATTACACGGACATGCTTGGCCTGGAGAAGACCTGATTAGAGCCGATTTTTTGGTGATGGGTCATAATCATCCCACGATTGAGTTTAGAGATGATCTTGGTGGTAAAGCTAAAGAATCGGCTTGGATTAAAACGAAACTAAAAATTGAGAATTTACCGGAAAATCTTCGAAAAGTTGTAGAAGGAGAAGGGCCAGAGGTTATGATTGTTCCTGCTTTTAGTAAGTTAGTGGGTGGAGGTGCGTTCAATAGGGAGATTCCGGAGGATCTTTTAGGTCCTCTTTTTAAGTCGGATGCTGTGGATTTGGATCGGGCTGAAGTTCATTTGCTTGATGGGACTTTTTTGGGCGAGCTAGAGAATTTGAAGGAATAATTTTGGTTTACACGGGATTGGTAATTTTTTTATACAGAAGCCATTATTTTGTGAGGGCTAAACATGACTGATGTTATCATCTTCGGAGCCGGACCAGCCGGACTGTTCGCTGCTGAAGAACTAGCAGAAAACTCTGACTTATCGATAAAAATTATTGAAAGGGGTAAGTCAATTCTTGAAAGAGATTGTCCAGCTGCTGATACGGCCGAGTGTGTCCAGTGTGAACCTTGTGATGTGATGCGAGGTTTAGGAGGGGCGGGAGGTATGTCGGACGGGACTTTAAATCTCAGTCCTTACATCGGTGGTGACCTTACTCAGTTTGTAAATATGGACGAAGCTTATGAATTGATTGATCATGTAGATTCAATTTTTCAAAAACACGGAGCTCCGGACCGGATTTATGATAAGAAAACTTCCGGAACCGAAGAATTAGCCCGGAAAGCAGCCGCTGCAGATGTTAAGTTTATCCCTATCAAGCAACGACACATCGGTTCTGAAAATCTACCGGACATTATCGAATCTTACAAGAAAGATTTAGAAAGCAAAGGTGTAGAGTTCGAACTGAAATCTAAAGTAGAAGATATCGTGCAAAACGGGATAATTGTAGATGGGGAAAAAATAGAAGCAGATTATATCCTTGCAGCTCCAGGAAGATCGGGTGCGATATGGTTTTCTAAACAGGCGCAAAAATTAGGCTTGTCCCTATCACACGGAGCTATAGATGTAGGGGTTCGTGTGGAAGTACCGTCAATTGTTATGGAACCGGCAGTGGAAGTAAGCAGAGATCCAAAATTTCACATAAGAACAAAAACTTTCGACGACTTCGTCCGAACCTTCTGTACCAATCACCAAGGATTCGTAGTAGAAGAAAAATACGACAACCACATAGGCGTCAACGGTCACAGCTTTCGGCACAAAAAATCTGAAAATACTAATTTCGCATTCCTTTCAAGAGTCACCCTCACCGAACCCGTAACCGACACCACCGCCTATGGAGGATCAATCGGCAATCTCGCGACAACAATCGGAGGAGGAAAACCAGTCGTTCAAAGATTAGGAGACTTAAGACAGGGACAAAGATCAACCCTAAGCAGGATCGAAAGAGGACACATAGAACCAACTCTGAGAAGTGTCACACCAGGCGACATTTCAATGGCACTTCCAGGAAGAATCGTGACAAACTTGAGAGAAGGGTTAGACCAATTAGATAATGTGATTCCTGGAGTAGCTTCAAACTCCACTCTTCTATATGCACCTGAAGTCAAACTTTACGCTATGCAAATTCAAGTGGATGAAAATATGGAAACCGATATGGAGAACTTATTCGTAGCAGGAGACGGAGCCGGACTTTCCCGAGACATTATCAACGCAAGCGTCACAGGAATACTAGCTGCTAGAGGAATAATGAGAAAAGCTGGGATTAAATAATTCACCTAATAATTTCCCAATCTTCCTGATACTTATCAAGCTGTTTAATAGTGTACTCATCCATCGGATGTTCCCTATCCGGAACATCAAGCTCTTTCTCCACACCACACAACGGCGTAGAATAATATCTCTCACCAGAATCGTTAATCATGGTCACAATTCTATCGAAATCCTCATGCTCTTCCATAAGCTTAAGACAAGCCACAACATTGGCCCCAGAAGAAATCCCACAAAAAAGCCCTTCTTCTCTAGATAAACGTTGAGCCATTTCAATCGATTCTTGAGAACGAGAAGTTATAATCCCGTCCAGTATTGACAAATCAAGATTTCTCGGAACAAAACCATCCCCAATCCCTTCGATACGATGACTACCCCACTGTCTCTCCGAAAGAAGCGGAGCCTCCTCAGGCTCTCCAGCATAAAGTTTTATAGAGGAATCCTTCTCCTTCAAAAATCTACCAATGCCCGAAATAGTCCCCCCCGTCCCTTGAGTGGCAACAAAAGCATCTAAATCCCCATCAGTTTGATCCCAAATCTCCGGACCAGTAGTCTCATAATGAGCTAAAAGATTATCCTCATTCTCAAACTGGCCAGGTTCCCAATATTGGCCTGGGTTTTCATCTTTCATTTCTTGTACTTTTTCAAGAGCTAAATCTACGTCGCTTTCGCCTCCCGGGGTGAAGAGTAGATTTGCTCCATATGCTTCCATAATTTTTTGTCGCTCTTCACTCATACCCTCAGGCATTACGATCGTTACGTCGAAACCGAGCAGGTTTCCAGTGAAGGAGCAAGCAATTCCAGCGTTTCCTGTTGAAGCCTCAATTATACTCATTCCAGGTTCTAGCTCCCCTCTTTCCATAGCTTCGGTAATCATTTTGTAATATATCCTATCCTTCAAGCTCCCTGTAGGGTTGAACATTTCAAGTTTGCCTAAAATAGAACCGTTTCTTTCATCTAATTCGGGTAGCTTTTCCAATTTCACTAAGGGAGTGTTTCCAATAGTCTCGAAAATATTTTCAGCAATTTTATCGTTTTTAGATTCTTCTTTCATTTTTTTCCCTTTTCAACAAACTGATACTGTAAAAACTTCCTTAATGAAAGTTTTTAATTATTTTTATTTTCAAAAAATCTGAAAAATTATTCTCCAATAGAAAGTAACATCATTTTAAATATCTAAAGTAAAAGTTGAAACGGTTCCAATGAAAAAAACGGTAAAGACTCCAAATCAGAATGAAAATCATCACTATGAGAAGATTTTGTCCCTATCAGTATTTTCTCTGACGCAAGTGAACAACTCATATCCTTCGTATTTAAGGAAAGGTTTGCTATATGTTGGAATTGGAGCAATCTTGCTCGTAACTTGGCTAATATTGAAATACAAAGTTGGAAATTAACACGCTTTCCAAACAAAAAAGATAGACCTTAATCCAAAAAACTACAGGATTCTTAGAAAAATTCTATAATCTTAATATTTTTCCCACTTCCGAGACATAATCAAGCAAGTTCGAATAAGTTTCATGTCCGCTTATAGTTGAAGAATCCCCTATAATCACCAATTTTCGTTTAGCTCTTGTCAGAGAAACATTTAGTCTTCGAACATCTTCTAAAAACCCAATATTATCGTTACTATTACTGCGGACCAGAGACAATATCACAGTTTCTTTTTCTCTCCCCTGAAAACCGTCGACAGTATCGACTTCCAAATCTTCTAAATCTAATTTTCTGTCTATCAAATCAACTTGATCATCATAAGGGGTAATCACAGCAATATCGACTGACTCCAAACCTGTATCCAAAAGTCTGGAAACCACTGATTCTACAAGTTCAGCTTCTTTAGGATTCTCTTTCGAAGTAGAACCTTTTCTGGTCCTTTCACCAGCTTCAATATCAACAGTATCAACAAAAACAACAGGAACATCCGGAGCTATCGCATTTTCACACCAATTCTCTCCTTCCGATTCAAAATCAATCAAATCATTCAAAGTATGCTTAGCCACAGAATCATCAGCCTCTAAAACCCCGTCGTAAAATTCGTGATTTGAAAAATTCATAATATCTTCGTGCATTCTGTACTGGATTTTTAACATGTTTCTGATTCTTTCTCCATATCTCTCTATAAGAGAAGAGAATAACGTTTGGTTCAATTCTTTAGCTTTTTCGCTTAGAATTGTGGGCGGAAGCTGTTTGTGATCTCCAGCCATTATCGCTTTTTTGGCTAGGGTTATTGGTATCCAACAGCTCGGTTCGGTTGATTGAGTGGCTTCGTCTATTACTACCGTGTCAAATTCTTTACCAGACAATAACTCAGAGCCGCAACCGGAATTTGTGGCGCAAACTATATTTGCCCATTCCAAGATCTCATTCACAGCTTCATCCTCGAGTCTTTCTATTTTTGAGAAAATATTGTTGATTTTTTCCTGAATTTCTAACCATGAAGCCATTTCCTTTATTTTGGAGGAGGACACTCCTCTCGAACCTTTTCCTTTTTCGGCTAGAGCTTTTATTTTTTCATCGCTCATCCCTCTTCTCCATCTTCCACTCGGGTGAGTTAGGTCGTCTTGCTTATCCATCAAATCATTTGCTTTTTCTCTGAGCTCCTGACTTTCCTGATATTTTTCATTTTGTTGAACAATTTCATCTAAAGTATGACTTCTTAAAGTTGGAGTCACCCTAGCAGGATGACCAACTCTGACAACTTTCTCCCCAGCCTCCGCTAACCATTCCACTAAATTATCTACCGCGGTATTAGAATCAGCAGTGCAAATAACATCCTCCCCCTCCTCCACCAGTTGCCTAGCAACCTCAACACAAGTTACAGTCTTACCAGTCCCGGGCGGGCCGTGGATAAGGAAATAATCTTTTGCCGACAATGCTTTTCCGACGGCTTGTCTTTGTGAAGGGTTCAAATTTTCGTTGAAAAATTTTATATTTTCTCTTTTTTCTCCAAATTCGATATCTTGTTTTTTTAGAGCTTTTTTTGCGAGGCTCTCAACTCTTTCGTTTTCCGACTCCACTACTCTTGAGAGTGCTTCTAGTTGTCTTTGATATGTGATATCGTTGACATATAGGTCGCATCTAAGTCCTTTGCCGTAAAGGAATCCTGGGGGTTCATTGTCAAAAGCGACGGTTATTGAATAGTTCGTCTTTTTCGATACAGTTCCTGTTGGATTGTCTTCTCTGAGAGGGTCATCTTTTGAAAGCATTACTAAGTCCCCAATACTTATCTCGGTATCGGGAAGAGTTTCACCCTGTCTCTGTCTTAGGAACTTAATCAAAAACTTGCCGCCCAATCCCGTCCCTTCATCCCTTCCTTTCAAATGAAGTATAGCCCTTCCTTTCCCTTCTCTCTCAGGGCCTGACATATTTTTTATTTCTTCTTCGTGTCTTTTCATTTCCTCTTCTCTTTCTATTTCGACTAATTTTGCGAGTTTGAAAAAATGAGATTTTTTATTTTCCCGATCTATACGGGCAACTGTGACTGATTTTCCTGAAACTTTTTCTAAATCTTCAAGAATTTTATCAGCTATTTCTTCATCGACGGAAACAGAGGCTATAGAACCTTTTATATCTATATTCCCTATTCTATCCCCATCAACATTAGCCTCATTCGCGATGGCTCCCAGCACGTCTCCGGGGCCTGAGTTTTCTGATAATCCTTTCAGGTATAGTTCGGTTGGCATATAGTCACCTTTCTTTGGATGTATTCTTAAAAATAAAGCTCTACTTTTCTTTTTTATTTTTTGAAACAGGAGGGTAAGAAAAATTTTTCACAATATGTTTTTTGTATTTCGGAGAGTGTTTCCGGTATTTCTCCGCTTTTGAGGTTTTAAATCGAGAAATTTTTCTTGTATTTTTAAATTATAGTTCGGAGATTTTTCCTTCCATTTTTTCCGTGTCGAAAACTGCTACTGTTTGTCTTTCGGCTAGATAGCCTGAAGTTGGTCCTGGGTTTATCATTAGAGGATCTTCTTGGATTTCTGGTTCGTGAGTATGTCCTCGAACCACTAAATCAAATTCTTCATTTTTTGCTAAAGAGTCGACTATGTTCCTATCGGTGCCATGCAATAACGCTATTTTGAGACCATCTATTTCTAGAGATTTGAATTCTTCTCCGGGGTCCGCTCCTATTTCTTCCAATTTAGAATTGGTGTGTAAATGGTCGCCATCGTTATTTCCCCAAACATAGTGAAATTCCGCTTCCAAATCTGAAAACATGCCAGCGGTAAATGGAGAAATCAAATCTCCTGCATGGAGCACATGCTCCACTCCTTTACCGTTAAAAAAACCGATAGCTTTCTCAGTAGCATTCAAATGATCATGCGTGTCGGCCATTATTCCTATTTTCACTGACTCACCTCCTTTGAACTCCATTATTATTTTTTCTAGTTTTGTTAAAATTTCTTAGCTAGAACTAAGAAAATTTGCTCGGATTACTAATTTTAAACAATTAGTTATGTCAGCTGATTTTTGATATGTTTTGAAATCATAGTTCTCGCAAAATATTTGATAATGGGTGCTTCTTTAGCTCGAGAACTATAAAAAATATCTTCTTCAAGAATATCATCAACAGACTTCCCCTTCTCATAAAGATCAGAAATTAACTCATCCCTCTCCCAAATAATATCCAA
Organism: Hadarchaeota archaeon (SeqCode); assembly: GCA_964608515.1. GTDB lineage: Archaea > Hadarchaeota > Hadarchaeia > Hadarchaeales > JAGGTB01 > CAYLJV01. Next base: position 40,944 of record CAZSNS010000004.1, on the reverse strand, counting down.
ATACTCCTTCATGACAGTAGCTACATTTCCCTCGACCGGGCCCGCATGTCCAGACAAAAGCAAATCCGGATCCAAATCAATAATTTTCTCAACAGAACTCACAAAATCCTCCAAATCACTAGAAGGCCAAGCATACCAAGGACCAAAATCTTCCGGCCCATAATCCCCAGCGAGTAAAATGTTTCTATTTTTTTCATAATAACAAAAGTGACCAGGAGAATGTCCCGGAGTATGTATTATTTCCCATTCGGTTTTTCCAAAGTCCAAAACTTCTCCCTTTTCAAGCGGAACTATTTCTTCCGGCCATAATCTACTTGTAGGTGAGTTTTTCTTCATTTCTTTTTTTAACTCGGGATCTGAAGCTCCTGCTATTTTGAAATATCCATCAAAATCTTTCAGGCCTTCTGTTTCGATTTGGCTGATTTTGACTTTTTTGAAGAGGTCGTTGTTGCGGTTGTGATCTGTGTGAAAATGGGTGTTGATGACTTGGTCGATGTGTTTTTTGATTTTTTTCAAGATTTTTCTTTTTGCCCCTGTGTCGATAAGTGTGTTTATCTCATCTTGGATTAGAATTGAGCTGGAGTTTGGATATTCGGGAGAATTTATTAGAAATATTTCATTATCAATCCGAGTTATGTTTTTTATTTTTCCTGGCTGAGTTTTCATATTGTTTTCCTCTTTGTGTTTGGTCTTTTTTCTGGAATTTATTTTGGGAGGAATTTTAGTATTTAGGTATAAGGAAGGTATTTTTCGGGTTTGAATACTTTTGTTTTGTTGTTCTAACAATTTTTTCTCGTCTCTTTCTAATTTTTGTTTTAGAAAGGTTTTGCTTTGTCTTTCTATCTTCTTTTGAAAGTGAGAGCTTTCAGAATTTGGTAATGATAAATCGAGATTTGAATGGTTATTAAAATCCTTAGAAGTGGTTTTTCGAGATTGATAAAGTGGTATGTCGGAATTAAATTGTTCTTGTAATTTGATTCGGGTTTTTGGGGAAGAAGAGAAATAACTCGCAGTAAGTTCGATGTTTTATCTTAGCAATCATGTTGAAATGTTGTAGCGAAATGAATTATTAGAATTAAAATAATTCCAAATTTTCCTTGAATGTTTATAATCTCGTTTTTAGGAGCCTAATAGTCGAATTGAAGATAAAAATTTGGAGTCTTAATTTATAAAGCCGAAGATTTTTAATACCCTCCAACTGTAGTGAAAGGACGGCTGGACCGAGGTGCTGAGTTTGGCAAAGTGTTGTATATGTGGCAAAGAAGCTGCGTTTCTTATGCACGGCATGTGGTGGTGCGAAGATCACCGAGATTTAGTAAATGAGAAGCCGGAAAAGAAAACACCTTCAAAAGCCAGAAGCAGAACTCACCCATCATCGACAGACCTAGGATTGAAATGGGTATAATCCCCAAAAATATTCTTACCGACCCTAGCTATACCTTTTCAACAGGTCACATTAACTGTTCTTTTTCAAACATTGAAAAATTGGAAATTCCTCAAACCTTTGGTGCGATGGGGTGGAGAATGGAACGAAAAGTTCTTAACGTATTCTTAAGAGACCGTCTGCGGATTAAATTCGCTTTATTAGTAACAAGTCAGATGAGAACTCAGATTTTACTAGAATTTATAAATCGTTCGTATTGAAAAAGATATGAAGTCTATAATCGTTTCGGGGGAGTCTTATGACCGTAGAAGTAAATGAGTCGTTTAAACCTGATCCGAGTATGAAGACCTACTATCGGGTCTATGTCGGATTTATCTTGTTGATTCCTCTCTTCATTACAGTTATACTTCTTCTTTTCTTCCCCAGAGAACAAGCTGTTCTCGGTACAGGTCTTACTTGGCTTGGATTCTTACCTCCTTCAATTTTCATCCTCTACTGGATTTCGAAGTTTTATTCTTCAATCTCATTCAAACTGACCGAAGACAGAGTAATAGTCAAAAAAGGTGTATGGTTCAAAAAATCTCAAAACGTGCCTTATAGACTCATAATGAACGTGACAGTGGAACAAGGACCGATATACCGGTTCTTCGGGCTCGGCAAAGACAAGATCGAAACAGCCGGACACTCAGGGCAAAGATCCTTGCCCGAAGCAGAAATATTTTGCGTGCAGAACTACGAAGAGATCAAAGAAACTATTCTAAACCAAGTCAAAAAGCGAGAAACAGGACCCTACACCACAGCAACCGAAGAGAGCGAGGAAGGTCTCCAACCCGAAATTTTGAAAGAATTGAAGAAAATAAGAAAGTCTCTCGAAAAATCTTGAAAAACATTCTTTTGTTTAAGCAATTTTTTGATGAGAATAAGGTTGAACCAGGTTCTCAAGATATACTGTTTCCAATCCCTTTAGCTTTGTATCTTAAGAAGTAAAATCGAAAAAAGTGGTAAATGGGTTTTTCTCTTCACACAAGTTTAGAACCTTTTGTGCGATGGGGCGGCGGGAAAGCCTTACGAACGGGTTCGAATCTCCCTTCTAGAGCCTTCAACCCCTCTCGGTAGTAAATAGCGTCTTCTTGGAATAAAGGTTTTTCTCAGACCGGGCGGAGAAACTTCCGAACTACAAGAACTAGGACTTTGCGGACATACATGCTGATTCCATCCTTCCCTTTCTCCTTTCCCTCACCCTTCCGCAACACAGCCCTCAAACGAACTCTATTTCCTCAATATATTTTCCAACTGAGATAGATTCTTTCTATGCTTTTTTTCGTTTCCCGGCAGACAACAAGCCCATTTGAATTCGGGTTTGGACACTTGATTGGGGAAAATGGAAACGGAGAAGCTTCTGAAGGAAATCTCTTTAAAGGATAGCAGGGCGCTCTTGGAACACCTAGCGGATGGTCCGAAAACTGCAATGGAGCTGAGGGAGGAGTGTGACGAGCTTGGGAACAGGATTAGCTTCTACAAATCATTGAACAGATTGTCCGACCTAGAGATCGTGGAAAAGGATTACAATCCGGAAGCCAAGAGGAACGTTTTCGAGTTACGAGTGGAGAAGCTCATTATCGATTTAAAGCGGAACAAGGTGAAAGAGAAACGATGAGCTGGAAGTCCTTCAAAGAGAGAAAAAAGAAAGCATTGGCACGGGAGGAAGAAGACGAGTGGAGCCAAGGCAGAGTTCATCACTTATTTTATTAAAGGGTTTCGGGGGGTTTTAAATATCAGTTTTTTAGTCTTCATTTTCCCTTCCTCAATATTACCTATCTAGAAAGTATCCAATCAGCTTGCCGAAAATTCCAAAAGATTGGAATTTCCGAAAATTAGAAGGAGAATAAAATCTTGCAACAGCAATCCTACAAAATCTCTTAACCATAAAATTGCCATTGTTTAGTTAGGAACACGATTTTCGGAAGCCCGAAAGGCAAATTTATCGGATTGAAACTAATTAGATTCCCTATTTATATACTGAGAAAAAAATAATGAATCCACAAAATAATGAATCCGAATAATAGTATTAGTATTCCTACACCAACTATTTTTAGACCGAGATTTGTTTCTTCTTTTCTCGGAACAATCAAACTAAACAAGCCAAAAGAAGTAGATAGCCCTCCAAATATTATTAGAATTAGAGGACCAGCTTGTATTGCTGGATAGTTTGTAGCTACTTGCATTGTTATTATCACGCCACCCAAAATAGCAGCGAAAAAGCCCAAAAATTGTAGATTGGATTTTCGAAAACCCTGCAAGGCATCATCCAAATCTTTACTTAAACTCTCAACCCTTTTTTCTTCCCTATCAATTTGCTTTTCTAATTCATTATGGTATTCCTCAAAATCAACTTTTAAAAGGTGCTGTTGGAAACTAGCAATTCTAATAGCATAATCTTCCTTATTAGCTTCTTCAAGGTCTATGCCCTTTTCAATTTCTTCACGAGCAGCCTCATATTTTCCTTCTAATTTCAAAATCCGTCCATGAGTCACATGATACTTACCGTAATCCGGCCATATACTAATTGCATTTCTGATAGCTTTTTTTGCATCGTTAAGATATTGATCCCGCCTATCATCGGAAATAATACCATCTTCAATTGCTTGTACGATTGTATTTGCTTTTGCTTGATATATACCGGGATTATCACTTATTTCGTTTAAAACAACGCTCTGTTCTTCAATTGCTTGGAAAATAGACTCCGGTTTATTTCTTAGACGCAGAAGAACGGAATGGAGGACTTTGTACATGGTTCGGTCGGAAAAAATGTGACTATAATTTTTGTAAAGTTCTTCTAAGTCACTTAAATCCTTATTTCTTCTGTAATAGGTTTGAAGAGCATAAAAAGCCTTGAATCGAATATCTTTCGATAAGCCATCTTCTAATATTTTCTCAAGATAAAATGATGATTCAGACACTCTCTGTACTAAGTTGGCTATATTTACTTGAAATTCTATATTTCTTGGTTCGGGCAAATTTTGAAGGAAATCAACAATATCCTCATGATTTACAGAGTCACTCATTTCTAGATTCTCAATCTCCTCTTCAAAAACTAAATCTTCATTAAATCCCATTCTACCCTCCTAATTTAATTAAAATTTTTGTAATTAAAGTGAGTTAACCAAACTTTAGAATAGAAAGGGTGGCATCATCGGATGCCCTCGTTCGAATGTATTTTTCTCCTTCCACATCATTTTTTTCTATTCTTCGAAGCAAAGAAAAAACTTTTTCTCCTCCTTGGCTATTTATATATTCAATTGCCTCTTGCCAGTCCTCAAACTCTGAGTATTTATCTACTATACGACCAAATCCATCGGTAAAAAGATAGACTTCATCGCCCTTCTTTAGTTCGATCTTATCATGAATTGCTTTTTCTACAGCTTTTGGGTCAAAACTGAGAACCCAATAATTCCCTGCCTCGTTTCTTAAACGCCGAACTTTTTTGATTATTGGGAAAACTTTTCTACGAGCATTCGTGAGAGACATTCTCCTATCTTCAATCAAATGCTTAATTTTTTTTCTAATCTCTTCTTCGAACTTGTCGATTCTGTCATCTGTTATTTTTTTTACCACCTTTCCGTTTCTAAAAAGAACAAATGTGCAGTCACATAGAACGAAATACTCTAATATATTATTCTCCCACCTAACCATGGCACAACTAGCAGCTGGTTCATCTACTTCATCTATCTCTTTGTCTAAAAAATCAAAGAACTCTAATCGTGTCTTCTTAATTGACTCTTTAACTATTGAAGAAAGTTCTTTACTTGAGTTATCCATCATGTGATTTTCAAAATAATGATTGAGTTTTTCAACATACCATTTTGCTTCTGTTTTTAGTGGAGTTATATTTTTATCAGAAAGACTAGTAGCCCCATCAAGTACCCACGCTGCGTTAGATACTATATTCCCAATATCTTCATTAACATTTCTAACAGTATCAGTAATTAATTCTGAATCTTTTAATTGTATATCCATCGATTCTAGATAATTAAATTCCTCCTTAAGAACTTTGCTTCTTGCTTGTTTACTGTAACGAGAAGGAGTCAAAAGATTCCCTCCGGCGATTCGGCCGATATATCGTTTAAAGGAATATTATCGGAAATCCTAGCAGACTCTATTATTGATTACTCCATCAATTACAAATCATTCCAAATATTACGGCAAATACTGCTATTAATCCTAGCAATTCTACATCACTCATAATATTTTAAATGGAGAACTAAAAGAAATCAAACCCTTCCTTTGTTTAAATTTACCTCCGGGTTCCAATTTCCCTAAATATGTATGTGTAATTCTATTACGTGGTGATTTAGGTTCAATTTCCACATTCAAATCAAACGGTTCATAGTCGATTCTATTCCCATAATTTTTATCCTCCCATATTCCACCCCAGTGAATACTCGGGGCAAAATACTCAGTTATACAAACTTTAGCGTTCCTTAACTCACCGAGTGATTTTGTCGGCCGAAAACTTCCATCAGTTTTTATCCATTCATCTTCCACTTTAAGATCTTTATCTAAAGGAGGTAAAGGAGATTGGTACCCCTTCGAACAATATTAAAATTCGATATTAACTACCTCGCCCCCATAAACACTTAAATAAAAATCCAACCTAACCCGACATTTCCATTTAGACTTCTCGGAAAATCTATATATATTGCATCCTCGATTACAAATAGGATCTATTATTGCAAGAGGTTGAATACGAAATGGTAAAAAGAAAGCTTCTTTTATCAAATCTTTATCTATATTTATATACTAAAACCAATCATATCTTAACACAAACAAAGGAATCAATAACTTAATCTAATTCATAACTAAATCGTAGTGCCTCTTTCAATAATTCATCCTTCTTTAACTTCCTCAACCATTCCTATAGAAGCATATATCCCTGCATACCAGTTTATGTTATCATGTCTTTCCGGCCCTTTACATATGAGGTTTTCATCAATTTTGTGTCCACATCCTTGTTGACATCTATCTCTCGAACCAGGATAATTTTCTCTTAATTCCGAATCATGTTCCTCTAGTAAGTGTTCTCTTCCCGCTTCCCTAGCTTCATCCCTAACTTCGTATTCTTCTTCAAAATCATCACAGAAACTACATTCAACTTTAAATGACATTTCGTTTTTTAATTCTCTTTCTTATCAAAAAAATCTTAGTTATTCTATTCATCTATTTAGTTACAGTTAAATCATTAGCCTACTCAAATGAAGATAGACCTATAAAAATGAATGAAAATTTTGATGAGGACTCGGAAGAATCTCTGCCGCCTGAGCTAAGAGAGTGGGAAGAGACAAAAATCCCTTGGACCGATTTTCAGGAAAAAGAGATTCACGCACTCTTAAAAATACACTTTGAGTGCCTAGGATATAAAGTAAGATGGCGGCACGAAAACGACCCATCACACGAAAAAGGCGTAGATCTCGAATGTGATAATAATTCAGAAACTATTCTGATCGGAGTGAAAAGAAAGCCAATGCAAAAAGATATATCACAACTTGAATTACTCCATCAACAAGATGCTGATAGAAAAATCTATTTATATACAAAGGGTGCCACCCAATCATTTTTAGAAACAGCTGATGAAAAACCCGAGGTAGAGCTCTGGACTACAAAAGACTTAGAAAGGGAGTTTAAAAGATCCAATCTCATCTATAACCTCTATGTGGGTAATTCTCCTTTTAGAGAATCGGTAAGGAATATTAGAACTAAATTATATAATGGTGTAATCGACTCTGACGGAGAATACGAAGAAATAACCAAAAATGAAGTAAAGGAACTCCTACCATTAGTTTGGAAAATGAAAGATAGGGCTGTAACTCTCTCCAAGGGAGCGAGAATGCTACAGCTGATTTACGAACAAAGTAATAAACTGGATTCATTGAGTCATGATGATTTATTATTTTTCCTTAAGAGATCTCTAGATTTTCTTGACCAGAGAGGATTAGACGCACTGCTTAATATACTGACAAAAAATAGAGAGAAACTAATGAATGTATTAAATGAAGTTTATCAGGACACAATGGGTAGGTCAAATTGGGACTACATTTTCCGGATATCCTTCTCAAACATGATTCCTGGAAGAGTTATGGATGAATTAAAACCAACCGAAGGAAAACCGGAAAATGCAGAGAAGTTAGAGTCGATTAGGGAAAAAGTAGAGGGGGAAAAGAACCTAAATCATAATTTTAGAAGACCTAATAGATTTCGAATAACTTCAGATATTTTCAGAAGAGTTGCAAACTTCGCTTGGGGTCTAGAAGCCACAATTGATGATATTTACGATACACTTTTGAATAAACTGTAAAATCAATTATTTAGTCTTTTAATGTAGTCCTCTAATATGTTAAGTCTCAATCCACCCGATTTAATTCTAAAATATACTTATTCTTAGATTTAACACAATGATTACAAAAATACTATCACGGCTAGGTATAGAACAGCTAATAGAACAAACTTTACCTTCGTAATATTTTTCCTTTTTTATTTTTCCATTTTTTTCAAGAAAATTAAGTCTACTCATAATATCCCTGTAACGATTATAAACACTATTCAATCAGAAACAAGAAATTCATCCACAAAAAGTATAGTTCCTGCAATTGAACCCACACCAGCCGTTATCTCAAGTGCTTTTCTAACTTTCCGATCCAAACAATCACCTCCTACTTAGACTAATTAGGAATATTCAGCATGGAACTTTCCTCTTTCACAATAAGATTTAGCTCGGACAACTCTGTAATTCGCCTAGGTTATCGGACTCAATATCGTTCCCGTCAGTTCTTATGTACTCCCCCTCAACTGTGTGAACTTCATCACCAGTCACCCATTCTCTCTTTTGATCGGAATAATATGCAGTCTTCACTAAACGACCCTCTTCGTCAATATCGGAAATAACCTCTTCTTTCGGCTTAAGATCCTTATTTATCTTATCGTCCAAATCATTACCATACCCCACCGATGCAATATTTCCATCTCCGTCTTCGTTGACACACTTTATGTAATAATATACCATCATTCACCTCCTCTTAATCGATTAAGTTTCCAACAATTATCTCTTTTCGGGAGGGATGCCTGAAAGTAAAATATCGGTTGAGTTATTCTCTACTAATAATCTTTTAATGAGTTTAAAAACTAAGCTGCCAAAATATACTTTTAACTTCAAAAAGAGTTCGAGAATATCTGGGGTACCGTCCTCGAGCAAGGTTTCTAACCCTTTTTTATTTTCATAAGACGGATTCACCATCTTTTAACAATCTGACTTTTATTTATTTTGTCTGAATATTATAAGTCTAAAATTTTGATTTTTTTAGAATTTTACCGACAACCCTCTCTTTTGATAAATTTTTCAAATACTTACTACAAATTGTTGAGTGAGGGTTTTTTCTGACAAAAATAAGCAATTTTCGTCTGCCCCGTTGGAAACTCCAAAAAATGCTAGATCGAAACAATATTGAATATTTTAAACACTGGCAACTAGCAGGGTATAGCTTATATTTTGATTTTGCTCTTAAAGATTATAGAAGACCCGAAATAGCCATAAAGATAGATAGAATTAACTCAAGAATCGGAAAAAACAAAGAAAAAGAGCTTAAAAAATTAAGTAATAAAGGCATAAAGCTGGTCTTTGTTGCTGGTGAAAATCGATTTACCAAATTGTATTTTATCTATGGGCATGTGCTAGACGAAATTTTTTTAAAAGTACAAATGCCAAAGGTAGAAGAATACATTAAAAATGAACTAAATTTAGGATAATCGTTTGTAATTTCTCAAATTTATTACTTTTTCTTAATAAGATACTCTCCTTACTTATTAAATACTCAAAAGAGCAGGTAAAATATACTTTAAAAAAACAATAATTAAAATCAAGGCACCTATACCTTGTCCAGTCGCTTCTACTATATCCACAAGCTCACCTCCGTTAATTAAGCAGGACGATTCCATCTTTCTGGAGAGGAATACTCAGTACGGTGGGGCTTTACTTGACAACTGCAGTTAAGATCATCTTCAATCTTTCCAAGCGTTTCTTTCTTTTCGCAGGCTGCCTCGTCATCTTCTTCATCACATTTCTTCTTCGCTTTCCTTTTCATTTCGCAGACCGTAGAACAGTAATTTCTCTGATAAAAATTTAAACCTCCAGTAGAGCTTTTTTCAATCCTACCACCATCAACTTCCTCTCCAATCAATCCCTCCATATGTTTCTTGACCGTTTTAGGCCAAGATTGTACCTCTTCGGAAGCCCCCTTCGCCCTTACTGGGTCGTAGAACTCTTTCTCTTTAAACAACTCTTTGAGTTCGTTTTTAGCTCCCACTGAGTCAATTCTTAAATCTATCTCTTCGTCTCCTATATCGGTTTTTTCCTCATCAGACTTATGTCTCATCCGGCTTTTGTTTTTGTGAACATCGGTCGGAAGCCAGAATTCATATCAATTTATGTATCTGGTGACGTTAAAAAAGTGGAATATTTAAGTCAGCATCATCAGCAGAAACTATATCCCTAAATGAACTTCTCAAGTTTCTCATATTCCGGCGCTTCCTTGCGAAATTTTTCACTTATTTCTTTGTATTTATGTTTCCAATGATCATATTCTAATTCATCTATCTTTTTGTCTAAATTGTAATCACTGTCTTTCCTTGCTTCAAATAAACTTTGATAATCATCAGCTATGTCTTTACCGCAAATATCCTTTACAGCCTCTATGGTTATACCATGATCTTTTGACTTCCCTTTGTACTTGTAACCCTCAATCTCCTTAGTAGTGTTTTTCACAAGATGAAACAAGCTATAGTAAACACGGTTTATAGCAGTTCTATAAGAAATCTCACTACCAATCTCGGCCGTAAACATTTGCGAAATCTCAAAAAAATCCTTCGGATTAACCGGCATAATATTCAACCTAAAATCGTTTAATCATGGTATATATGATTAAATCATCTTTTTCAGATTCCCTTACTATATCTCGAATTTCGTCCTCTATCTCTCTCCTTTTATCAAAATCATCACATTCTATATGAATAGTTATGGAGTTTTCTCCACCGCTATCCTCAAACTCCACAGGTTGCCAAACATCAGCTTCTAATTCATATTTTATATCTTTCGAATTTAGAAATTCTTTCATTTTTTTAATCGAAAGTTCAAGAGAATTCTTTAACGTCGGGATGTTTTTTGCTCTCTCTTTCATTTTTTTGGTCACATTATTTCGAATATCTTTCTCAAACAAGTCTTCTTCTTTAAGATGTGGTTCACAAGTCGAAACAGATGCAAAGAATCCAAACCGTCCTGTGGTTTCTGAAATCATAGTGTGGTCTTCTGGATGACTTTTATCAATTCCTATCAAATCAAGAGTCCTTGTTAGATGTTTCTCTTCTATTGGGGTAAAGCATTCTCTATGGTTCATATTCAAGAACCTCCTTTAACTTTGATTCGTAAAATTCTATTACATTTTCAATTTCACTCTCAAGGAAATCCTCCTCGTATTCAATTTTGGTGTCATACTTTTTTCCACAGACCCCCACTAGATTGTCATCTTCCTTTTCTATACTAAAGCGATCTATCGTATCCGTAAGAGGCTTAAATTGTAAGCCAGTAATATCTGAGTTTAGATTTTCTCTAAAACCTTTTCTATCTTCCTCAGAAATTAGCTTGGATAGATATTTCTCCAAATCCGAGTCAGATTCAATCTCTAGCCGCAGTGTTCCATCTTCTGTTTCGATTTTATCTATCTCAAGAACACTTTTTAAAAGCCCAACTATGTCGTTGAGTGCTGAGTTTAAATTTTCTATATCTGCATGTGAGGGATCATTGATAACTAGATGTATAGTGTCCAACTCTCCAATGTGAAAGGCCCCTTTCTTTTCCTCCGTTATTAACTTATAGACGTGTTTATCCGTCCTCTCCACCGATTTTATATTTGAAATTTTTTCAGGGGAAATTCTTTCAAAAAAATCATCCACCTTCTCATTAATATCATTGGGGAGGACTAAAGGAAAGCATAAAAATAAACGGTTAAATGAAAAATCTTCATCCACTGAGAACACCCCTCACTTTAATGTTAACTTCTTTCTCACATTATTAAGTTTTGATATCTTGAAAAGGGTTTCTATGTGCTCATCAGGGTTGATAGCCTCTTTCTGCCACCACTTCTATGGGAACAACACTCCATTTTTAAATAAATTGCCCTTGAAAAACCACTTAAACCCTCAACTTCTATCCAAGTAATTAATTAAAATTCGGCAGAGAGCCATCATTTTTTAATAACATTAGGAAAGGAGGTTTCATTATTTTTTTAAGAACATTTAAGGCCTTTAATTGGCAAAAAAGAATTCATAGCTTTTCAAGAGGATTCGCTGGAAAAAAAGCAGGGAGAATATCTAGTTTTAGCAAACTTGGATTATACGAGCGGTCGTACAGAAACACAGTTCCTAATAGTAGGAGGCGAGGAAGGATTTGGAGGTGTAGAAATGGATGACCAAACGATGATTTTCGATATTCCGATAATAGAGGACGACAGGGTAGAGATATTCGATACGATAAAATCAGATGACAACCGAAAACATGTCGGAAACACCGAAGAAATAGAAGATACTATAGAAATATTCAAACAAGCAGGAAATTGGAACGATAAAATACTAGATATTGAAGTTTCATTAACTGACAGGATTTCCGAAATCATTGACTTTTGTGAGAAAGTTTCAAACAGTGACGATTTTGAAAAAGAAACCATTTCAAAAGCAGACGAAATCCAAGAAGAGCTGGAGAAGTATGAGCTTACCGACTACTTCGAAAATGAATTGGACAAAGTATTTCGGAAAAGAAATCGGCCGAACTGGGGCTGGAAACGTACGATAAACGAATTATACAGAAAATTAGAGAGATTTGAACTTGCTGAACCAGAAAAAGTGAAAAGGGTAAACTTAAGTTTAGCTGAAAAAGTAAAAATATGATTTACTTATTTTTGGACAATACTTTCCGGACAGGTTTTCACGAATAAGATAATACCAGACTATTCCGAATACAGTAACCCATTAGTATTTTCTCTATCTCTACTTATGGACGGGGGGGAACAAGATCAGAAATTGCTAACGGATCAAAAAACTCATCAATAGTCGGATGCACCCAAAAGGGCTCAAAGCGTTCCACCACTTCTCCATGAATCATCTTACCCCCAGGACTACCAACTAACCTAGGTATTCCTCCATACTGATTTTTACAGAAATCTTTAATAGTACTAGCATAACCTTCTAGCTCTTCTTCTAATGTCTCTTCATATTCTTTCTCTATTTCTTTCCTTTTTTCTTCACCACGTTCTTCCTCTGCCCACCTAAGTCGCTCTTCAAATCTTTTCTCCACCTCATAACGGATTGATGAAGGAGAAAATTCCAATAGTTCATCATAGGCAATCTGCTCTTCTTTTCCACAATAAGAACATATTCTAGAAAATCTCAAACGAGAGCTACATACTGACTCTCCACCAAGTTTAGAAATATTTACTATCGGAATAAGCCTCCCTTTTTTATCCTCTAACCCTTCACAAAAGGAACATGTAGGAAAGTTTATATCTAATATTTGGAAATCTTTCCCCTCTCTATCAACGACGACGATATAATATTCTCCCTGCTCTTGAAGACTCTCATATTCGGAAAGATCTTTATATTCGGGGTTCGTCGTCACATCAAAACGAGCCGCTCCACCTTTATAATCACCAGCAAAATCACATTTTAGCATATCATCCATCAGCGTAGTAGGTATTAAAGAATGCTTTTCCTTGTACTCATCATAGAAGAGAAGTTCAGCTTCCAATCCTGCAATTTTACGAGGATCATTCAAATTTTTATTTATAAAATTAATTGCCTGTTCTAGACCTTTATTATCATATATTTTAATCCCCGCGGCCCTCACTCGTTTCCATCTATCCAAATATAAATCTCGTAAGCTCATGTTTTATGCTATTAAATCAGAATCTAATATTATTTTCCTCTTTATAGTGATTTATTGAGAAGACTAAGCGACAAATCCAATAGTCTTGTAACAAACGATAGGAAAAGGCGAATAGTTTTCCGATTTCGGAAAAGTTAACACACTATTAACCTCCAAATTCTAGCCATATAGGTTCGGAGAATTAGATAGCGTTTTTCGAAAAATGAAAAGAGAATGGAAGGTTAAAATCTCTTCAAGGCTTCAAAATCAACCGTTCAATTCCCCTCTTATTCTTCTCTGAAGCTTCGGAAGTGTATACATTATTTGAATCAGGTTTATGGAAGCTATACATTATCTTTTTTCGACTTTTTCTAATCTATTATCCAAATCTTCCTAGAAAGACTGGAATCCAAAAAGAAAACAATATCTATCAAAAACATCTAATTAGTAAAAGGAAAAATCAATAAGAAGGAGAATATGGTAAAAAAAGTCAAAGAAATGAGATCTCAAAAGCCAGAGATTTTGAATGAAGTCGATTATAATTTTTAGGTTGGAAATTCAAGAAGGGGGAAATAATCAGGAATTATTGGATATTCAGTCTTGCTTCTCATTATTTGAATACCCTTTTTTTTCAATTTTTTTATTAAATAGCTTTGAAATTTATTATCGAAATCTTTAGATAGGTTTTCTTGTAAACACTTTATACAGTATCTTTCCAAGCATTCTTCATCAGGCTCTGAGTTTTCTAGATGTTTTTTCTTAAATTCATCAAGTTTACATATCTCTTTATCTTTACACTCCATTACAGGAGGATTTTCTGGGATTAAAATTGGTATAATATCAATAGAGCTGTTAGTTTCTCTATCTCTTAAGAAAATTCTTACTTTCGTTTGCTTCATATTTTCTATTTCTGGGAAACTTTCCCTTTTATTATTAAAAAACTTTTCAGCGTCCAAAGAAATCTTCGAGACTATATGTTCTTTATTTCTTTCTAAACTCTCCAAATCTAATTTATGTTCTAAATCCATTATATCAAATTTTTCATTAAAGCATTCTTTAAGCTCTTCAATGTTAATTCTCTTATCCAATTCTAAGGTAATAATTGAAAAATCTTTGTTTAAGGATTCATTTATATAATCTATATATCCAAACATGCATTTAGGATACAGCTTACCGTATTCCTCATCTGAAACTGATTCGAGGTATAAAAATTTTAGGTCACCATCTTGATATTTTTCTTTTATTTTTTCGATTGCATTTTCATTCACTATTACATTTAGAACTAAAACTTCTTTCGGATTTATATTTAGTTTCTCAAATACTTTCATGATATTTCCAAAATTATTTCCCTCATCAATTGAATCATCGAATATTATTATCTTAGAATTGTCTAATTCTTCCTTTTTTACATGGATATGATTTTGTGAAAGATGTCCAAGGGTTTTTAAAGATGGAAATTTTTCCCTCAAATGCTCAAAAAAAACATTCCCTTTTCTCTTTAGTGCAATAATATTATCTTTTTCAGATAGTTCTTTGATATGATCTCCAATAAACTCCTCAAATTCCTCTTTTAAATCAAAAGTCTCTTTTTCATCTATTATGTCTTTTAAGCCAAAGGTCTCTCCTTCCTCTTTATACTTCTCTAAATCGTCTAAACCCATATATATACAGAATGAGTTTATAGCTTGACCTTTTTAAAACCATCTTTGATAGAGTGTCAGTTTTAAATTCTAGTGATTAATCGAACCGAAAAAATGCTAGATAAGTGATAGAAACCAAATTTAAACAGCGAGCTAGGCTATTAAAATTATCTACCTTGAAGAAAAAAAAGCATATGTAGTAACTTTATTCCTCTAATTCCTTTACTCGCTCGTCGAGATCCTCTAAAAAGTCCTCAGCTTCTCCACTGATAGTGAGTACTCTAGCCCAATTACCCCCTGATTTCTCCCACTTCGCATTTATTATCCCTAAGTCAAACAGTTCGTCAACCGAGCTACTTATTTTGTTCTTACTGACATCATTGATAACTTCATCGAGTTTATTAAGATAAATAGGCTCATTTTTTTTCTTGTCGTACTCGAATACTTTTAATGCCACCTTCAATTCCTCGGATAGTATCTCTTCCAATATAAACACCTCAGGTAATTTTCTTCACTGCAAACTCTTCCTCACCAGGAGGTTCATTTTTTATAAATCTTTTCATTTTTTTTACCAAAATAGATATATAATATCCATCTTATAAGTCTTTTTCCATCTCAAAATTTCAACTCAATATTGAATAATTAACTCGTTATTTAAAAATTCAATGTTAAAAGCTTAATTATCCAAATTTCAATAATTGTTGTTGATGGGGAACAATAATCAAAAATACAAAAAACTAGCTAATCAGGGAAATGGAAGCACTGCATACGAACATAAACTGTATGTGATAAAAAAGGCAATTACTTATATTTTGAGATATATACCGCGAGAAATTCCCAAATTTACAGATCACGGTTATGAGCATTCTAAGAGAATTATTGGATACCTCAATGATGTTATTGATATTTATCAAGAGTCAGGGGGGGAATTGAATGAAAAAGAAATTTTTATTTTATATGCTTCAGCTTGGATCCATGATATTGGGAACTTGGAGGATAGAGAAAGTCATGCCGAAAAATCTTGTGAAATGTGGGATACATTAAAGAGACAAAACTACTTGTTTGATTTAGATAATCCTGTTGAAAGTGGTCTTAAGACAGTGGTTAAAAGACATCGTTCAGAAGAAGAATTAGATGATATTCCAGAACGTACTCACAGTTGCGGAGATGAGATAAAAGTCCAATTGTTAGCTACTTTATTCCGTATAGCTGATTCATGTGACATTGATAATCGTAGAGCACCAGAAGTAGTTTATGATATTCTTCAAGAAGAACTAGATGAGGAAATATGGAAGGGCCACATGAATATAGAATCTGTTTTAGTGAGAGAAGGGGGAAAAATCTTAGTGATAGTTCATGAGGAAGAAGTTTCGGGGAAACAAATAGAAGAACTTAGAGAAGAAATTGAAAAAGTGAACTCTGTCTTAGAGGATTGTGAAAATATTGAACCTTTCTCTATTGAAGTGAAAGCTCAAGACTATTTTGAAGAGAGAAGAGATAGCTAAGAAAACATTGCATTCCTCCTACTCCCCAAGACGATATCGTCCACGAAGTAGCCCTCTATTCAGGGGTTCAAAGGGAGAAAGGGACCGGAGATAAACTCCACAAAGTGAAACCACGCTTGGCTAAATATTAAGTGGTGAGGTCGCCGAGGCACTAGAACCATCGGAAAACAGTAATAACTCATAAAAACTTTAAATAAGACAGACTTATCTTGCTTTGGGAAGTGGGGGGAGAATAAGGTGCCTGATAGGAAATCAATTGATGAACTATTTGTAGATTTAAAGAATCAGTTTCAGATTGGGGACGAGGAAGAAGATGAAGTTATAAGAGATACTGTGAAAGAGGAGGGGGAACGGTTCTTTTTTGAGTGGATTACAGCAGAAAAGCCTCGCCCCTCAAGTACCTCGGAGCTTATGGCCAGAATAATATGGCCCTTATGTGAAGAATTTGGATGGAAGCCAGAAAGAGATGTGTTAACCAATAAGTTTAACATAACTGACGGACAGGCGACTTATTTAATTAGAGCTTTGAAAACTGAAGAACCTAACAGATATAGTAATTTAAAAGGTAATATGTTTAAGGATTTAAAGAAAAAATTTGAGAAACTTGTTAAAAAATTCGGAGAGGAAGTTGAAGACCACTATATCTTACTAGAATCTGAATTATGGGATTTACTCAGAGAGATCTTTGACAAACATGAGGGAGAATATGAAAGTGTTGAGGGGGCGATTAAGCCCAAAACTGTGAGCCATAGTGGGCATAAAAAAAAGTTCAAAGTGGAAGCTAAAACTCATGCTAAAAATCTTCTGGATTGGATAGAAGAAGAAATCGAGAACCAAGGAGAGTGACAATATAGAAGTCCTACCTTTAACATTAACGGCTTTAGGAATCTTGGCTGGCTTTGTGTTTAGTAGAGCTCAGTCTTGGGCTGCCTCACAGCACTCCCTTATGGACAATTACGATAGGCACGAAAACGACCGCTACAAGAATGCTCTCGATAATCGCCGTAAATATGTAAGTATCTGGATTCCAGTTTCACCATTAATTGCCATAATGATAATTATAGGTGTAGGTAGTTGGATTCTAGAAGCAAGGGGCTCTTTACTGATAATCTCTTATAAATTATGTGCAGTCTTGATAATCCAATTTGCCATAATATTTGCTTGTATCGGCCTTGTCCTTTATTTTCAAAAACAGGTAAATGATCGTTATAAAGAAGAAGTAGAGTCCTAAAAATTATACCGGGATAGCCAAAACAAACCCTTTAATCATGCAAAGCAATTCTTTCAAAAAATATTAAAAACTACTTGTCTCTTATTACTGTTTTTTGAAAACCACATTTGGGGCACTTGTTATCCTCTGTATTCCCCTCCGATTCAACTAATTTCATTTCAATGTCGCAATGAGGACATATCATTTTCCATCTTATTCTAGAACTGGACAGTACTAATAAAATTGGGGAATATAAAAATACGACATGCAACTGAAGAAGTCCTTCCTATCTTATTTTTCCATAATTGATAGATATCTAACCCCTTCAGTAATCAAGAGAAAATACGAAGATTAAAATCAAAACTAAAACTAAAATGGTAAGTTTTTTATTTAAACGAACTCATAAAATCTCATCACCCTCCTCTAGGGGGATGGCTGGTGCGAATAGAATGATTTATAAAGATAATATCTGGGGAGACATAGAATTTTCTGGCCTGGCGG
The DNA here is from genome assembly GCA_964608515.1 of Hadarchaeota archaeon (SeqCode). Taxonomy (GTDB): domain Archaea; phylum Hadarchaeota; class Hadarchaeia; order Hadarchaeales; family JAGGTB01; genus CAYLJV01. The sequence goes on along the minus strand of CAZSNS010000004.1, from coordinate 22,745 downwards.
AAAAATTAATTGATACTAAAGAATTTGAAAGATTAGATGGACTCAAACAATTAAACCTCGCCGACCTCGTTTACCGAGGAGCCAAACATACAAGGTTTCAGCATTCAATTGGTGTATATCATTTAGCTAAAAAAATATGTAATAACATACCGAAAAACCATAAGAGGTTGGATCTCGAACCATTCAATTCAAAAATTTCTGATATTTTCTTGGATGAGTATCTGTTTACTATAGAAGAAAATATAGGTGATCTAGTGGAAAGCTTAAATGAAACCGAAACGACGACACTTAAAGAAAAGTACGAGAGAAACGGTCTTACTCTTTCTGAGAACTTTACCGTTGAGGTTGTAGAAGAAAACCGATTGTGGAGATTAAACGACAAAAATAAGGGATACCATCACAATATTAGAAAAGAAGATGGAAAACTAAACGTTTATTTGAACGGAAGTTCAAAATACTACTCCAATCCAGATACTAGGGATTCATACAAAGAATTTTCCAATAAAATGAAATCAATAAAGAAAATTGTCTCAATAGCCGCACTTCTTCACGATATAACCCATATTCCTTTTGGACACACCTTAGAAGATGAGTTCGATGAATTTCAAGGGCATGATGAAATAAAAAGTCCCAGATTATGGTATTTACTTTTTGACGAAAATAGCGAAATTAGAAAAATCCTTGTTAATCCGAAGGATGATTGGCTTCCCGAAGAAAATGATGGAAGATGGATATCACCAATCTCTAATAAAGATCTTAGAGACTTGCTCTTCCTTATTCTCAAATTCAAACATGAAATTAAACATACAGGTAAAATTGAAAGCTTTGAAGACAAACTTGAAAACATTAGATCTGAAGTAAAAAACGGTGAATCCCAACCTAGAGTAGAAGAAATATTCGAAAAACTTTCAAAAAGTTTAGAGAAATTTTCTGAAAGAGATATCTTCCACCCTTTTATGGCAGATATTGTCGGAAATACTATCTGTGCTGATATGTTAGACTACATTCGACGGGACTTACGAAACTGCGGTATAAAATCGAAAGGGTATGACGAGAGAATATTCAGATATTTCATCATAGGAGAAGATAACTCTATGGTTGAATACGACACGACTTCTCCCCTCCGTTTAGGTTTATCTATTTATGGTAAAAGGGGAGCAGAAAAAGGAGATATAATAACAGAAATACTCAATATAATGGATACTAGGCATACTTTAGCTGAAAGGGTATACTACCATAAAACAAAAGCAGCAGCAAGTACTATGTTACTCAAATTATTAAGAGGGAGAAAACCTAAGGACTCTAATCCTTATGAGGGTGAAGAAAAGTCTATTCTTAATCTTACTGATAGCGAACTGATTCATTACATAAAAAGTAGGGCTGATAATGAATTACTGACTAGGTTTAAAGAAAGAAAACTTAACAAAGTAGGAGCAATAATTCCATTTACTCTTTTTAATGACCTTGCTAGTAATCTTAATGATTTTATAGACACTTATCACGCAACCCCTGAAGAATTAGAAAAAATCGAAAGTGAATGTAAGGTGGAAAGGGATACCTTTGTGTATTGTCCTGAAAGACACCCTCAAGCTAAAGAGATAGGAACATTCATTCAAGAAAAACATGACGAAGTTAGATTAGAGCCTCTGACAAATAGGAGTGAAGGCTTAGACATACAGAAAGAAATTGAGTTGCTATCCGAAGAAAGATATGAACGCTTATGGAATTTTTTCTTGTTCATCCATCCGGATGACGCTAAAAACGAAATTATTGTCAGCAAGATTGTAACTAATTTTTTAGAATATTTGGCAGAGGAATTAAATCAACCGAAAGAAGATTTAATTGAGAACGAAAAAGTAGTAACCCATATGGATTATAAACCCACTGAAAAACTTAAAGAAAACTATCTTGAAGAGTGGAGAAAGAATAAAAGTAGAAAGGTAGAAGAATATCTCCTCACTGAGGAAATATTCAAAAAAATAGAAGAAGAGATTCATAAATATTCAAGAGAGGAATTACCTAGTTCTAAAGAGGATTTTTTTGAACTTTTTGATGATATATGGACAACAGAAATTTCACACTATTCAGAACCTGATAAGCGTGGTGCAAATACGGCCGCTGTTGAGAAATTTAGAGAGGATGTAAATCCCGATATTATAATAAAGGCTTGTAAAGAAACTGTAGATGTGATAGGTGAAAGAGGGGAAAGTGAAAAAAAAGTAGAGATAATGGACAAAATCCAAGAAAGAATCGTGGAAAAAATAGAAGAAGAGTATTCCTAAAGCAAGAAATGTTATTCATTTCCTTATCTTCCCAAAACTAAGTAAAGTTCTATACTTTTTGTTCCTTCTTGCTTTATAGATTAATTCAATTTCATTACCATCAATTTTTATCAAATCCTGCATGGCAAAATTACTTCTATTTATCTCTTCCCAATAATCAACATCAAAACCCAGAGATGCCGCCTTTGCGTTGACTGGGATAAATAATCCGGAAGGGGTAGATCGACAATAAACACGCCAAGCCCTATCTCTATTCATCTTTTCTGGTTTCCTTTTGTCAAAATAAAAAGTATTCTTAAATAGAATAATGATATTAGGATGTTCCAGTATATCCAATTCATTTAACCTTATAATTAGAGACTGCTTGCTTACACTAAACTTTTTAGAAATATCCATAAGAGTATCGTAGTTCAAATTGTTATTTATCTCATCTTCAATATCTTCTATATATCCTTTCGGCATTAACAAGCTTCCAGCAAAATCATCCATAACATTTTCGACAATATTATCCAAAAATTCTTCTTCTAAATTTTTGCGTAATTCGACTATCTTATTTCTTTTCATAATAAGGTGTCCATATATATGTCCAATTTCATGAGCCAAAGTAAAATTCTTTCTATAAGTCGGAGCATCCTTATCAATATGTATTATTTTACCATCGTCATTGTCAAAATCTTCCCGTACATAACCGGCTCTAGCAAGATCCTCCTCAATTACTTCTATTTTTTCTCCTATATCTTGAGAAACTAAATCTTCAGCCACTTTTTTTAAATCAAATGGTGGCGACATCCTCTCGTCTTCTATTTCCTTCATTAAATCTGTAAACTTACTTCTAACTTCTCGATTTAAAATTTCCCTAAATGCCTCCTTCTCTGAAAAACCCTCGCCAACTCTAAGGCATTCAAATTCATCATATAGAGATTCTTTAGCCTTCATAATTCATTAGAAAGTTTACTTTACCTGTTATTTATATTTAACGCTTAAATTTTGCTTTATTTGGTCTATTTAACACCATATGTAAACTAATTCTTTACGGATATCGTAAATATGTAAACTAATAAGAGCAAATATTTACATATTAAGTAAACTTTATTTATTTAGGATATTAATTATGAAATGAAATGAGTAGAAAACTTGCAGATAGAAAAAGGCGGAAATTAGAAGAACTACTCCGAAACTCAAAAACAGTGGAAATTCTTCGATTCGTTAAGAAGGAAAAGAGAATATTATCCGAAATACAGAAAAAAATAGGAGGATCTTACGAAACCCTCTACGATAGGATAGAAAAACTAATTGACATGAATCTTATAGAAGCAAAGGACGAACCAGAAATAGGGAGAAAAGACAGTGATGTCCTCTCCATAACTGAGAATGGTCAAGAGGTTATAGAAAAATGGAACGAAATGATAAACGCTGGTGTTGAAACTCAGTAAAATGAGTAATTTTTTGTTACACCCATAACAAAAAATCCGAGACTATTCGGCTTTTCCAATCGATTTGTAACAGTCCTTAAGGTTGAAACCCCCTTGACCCTTTTCCTTCACTAAAAATTGGGAAAGATTCGAACCTTTGGTGCGATGGGGCGGCGGGGATTCGAACCCCGGATCTCCAGCTTTTTCGCCTTGTTGGTCCCGAAGCTGGTGTCCGAAACCTAGCTAGACTACCGCCCCGGTTTTGGGTTATTTTTTGTTTAGGATTTTTTGTATTTCTTCTTCCATCAGGTCTGGTGGTGCGTCTGATATGCTGATTTTTTGGCTTTGACCTCTGTGTCCGCCTCTGGATTCTTCTGTGTCTACCAGTCCTAGGTTTTCCAGTTTGTCTATATAGGACAAGAATTGTACGTGTTTTCTAGGTTCTTCTTCATATTCTTCGCAAACTATCTTATAAGCTTCTTTTACATCCCCTGTGAGAGCGAAGGCTTCGTCAGAAATTTTTAAACGACGGGAAATTGCTAGTAAAGATAATAACTCGTGTTTTTTTAGGTCTTGGAGTACGTCTTTTCTAATTTCTGGATTTATTTCCGATTTTGCTTTTCTTGCATGGTTAGGTGAGACATTTTCCTTGTTTCCTTTGTTAGCTATCCTTCCTGAAAACCATAATAATTCTAAAGCAAATCTTGCATCTCCTCTCCTTGATGCAATATTCGATATTAGATCGAGCGTTTCTTCCTTGACCGTGCCTGGTTTGAAGGCTTTTTCTGCTCTCTCATTAAGAATGTCGAAGAGTTGTTCTGAGTTATACTTGTCCATTTCTATCAGATTATGCATGAATGTGCTTCGGGTTGCTTCGTCCAGTGTTTCCAAAAAGTCTGGTGAGAAGGAGGTAGCTATTATGCTAACCCTGTTCTGCGCGTCAGATTCTTCAGCAGCTCTGGAAAGTGAGTATAGTAAATCGGGACCGTTTTGCCGTATAAAGTAATCTAACTCGTCCAGAGTAACCGTTAGGTAAACATCTTTCTTCTCCAGATGGTCAATCACATGATTCATGATTTCTTGCGGGGCAAAACCTCTCTTCGGAACAGTAAGGGGGAAATTAGAAGCCAAATCGTGAAGAACCATCTGAGGAGTTCCCTGTTTACGACAGTTCACATGAACATAAGTGAGATTCATGTCTCTCTTTTTAGCTTCTTTTTCCAATACCTCGCCAAATCTTGAAGCAAGAGCCGTTTTTCCAACCCCAACAGAGCCTGAGATTAGAACTCTCTGACTTGCTTCATCCTCCAACACGGGTTTGAACAGTTGTACCAATTCCCTAAACTCTTCTTCCCTATGAACAAGCTTTTCAGGTACATAATCCGGAGAAAGTATCGACTGGTCTTTAAAAATCGACTCTTTTCCCATCTCTTCCTCAAACATATCCTCGTACATTATCTTCCTTATGAAACTATTTCACCGAGAGCACTAAAAAGTTAGACGGCTCAAAACAGCCAGAAATATAAAACAAATATTCCAATCGTCACAAGCAATCCCGTCTCGACCACCAATAACCAATTTTTTCTCTTCCGAACATAACGCAAATAACTTGAACCAGCAATCCCTACAATAACAAGTGCGGAAGAAAAAATCAAAAATATCGAAATTTTTTCAGGCGAACCATAATCCCAAAACCAACCGCGAGTTCTGCCAGTACTAAGACTGGTAACCGAATTAACAGAAAAACGAGAAGTAACTTTCAAATTATTCTCACTCACTAAATCCAAATTATCTTCAGAAGTATGAACCATCCACAAAGGATCATCATCCTGATCCGACACCCAATATATCCAAGTCGCCGGAATATTCTTCTCAATAAAACTAACATAATCACTATAACCATTCACCTCCTCGAAAGTCCCAAAAGAATAACTCAACCCTTTATCCTCAGCAACATTTCCAACATACACATCAAGCCAACGGGTAGTACTCTTCTCAAAATAATCTCTAACACCAATCCTCAAACCATTTGAAGACCCAGGACCAATAACATCGAAATCTAAAACACCTGCAATCTTATCCTTTTCAACATCCTCAACAAATTCCTTACTGCCGATAAGTCCATACTCTTCAGCTCCAAAAGAAACGAATTTCACAGTCCTTAACAAATTCTCGTCAGATAATTCTCTAGCAGTCTCCAACAAAATCGCCACACCTGTGCCATCATCAATAGCCCCTGGCGTCAAAACAGAGTCATGATGAGCACTCACAATTATCGTCTCATCGATCTCCCCCGGAAGAGTAGCAATCACATTATGTGAAGTGAGAGTTTTCATCTCCGAATCTAACTCAAGCTTAACCGTTACATTATCCACATCAGAACCCTCCAACAACTTAATCAAAAATTCAGCTGTTTCATAAGAAACCGTCACAGTTGGGGATTTCAAAGAATCCGGGGGCCAAATATTTGACCAGTCGGGTTTGTTTTCTTGGAATAGTATTGTTGCTTGGGTGGGTGTTTTTTTGATTTCGAATATGTTCTTTTTTCGGGTTAGGATTATTTGGTCTTGGAGGGATGTTGTGTTTTCTGGAACGTTTTCGAGGTATATTAGATTGTCTATTATTTCTCCTTGTGTGGGTGGGGATCTTATGAGGGGTGAAAATTTTAGGTTTTCTTTGAAGGGGGTTTGGATTGATAATTGTCCTTTTTTGAAAATGTAACCGTTTTCCAGTTGGAATTTTTTAACGTTCGTGGATAATCCGTAGTTTTTGAATTCGTTTTCAATATACTGGACTGCTTCATCTTCCGCTTCCGTTCCAGCAAGGCGCGGTCCGATGTTTGTTAAAGTCTTCACATGTTCGTATTCTTGGGAATGAGAATTTTCGACCCCTGTTACTGAAGGGTAAGAAATCAAAACTGTAATGATAATAATTGGAAGTATTTTTATGAGCTTGTTTTTCATTTATTCACCTTTTTAGAGAATACTTTCTAAAAGAGGGTTTTCACCTTTTTTACAGTATTGATTGTTAGGATAGTAAAGATTTGTTTTTGAGATTGGAAAAATTTTAGAGTTTCAAGTCACTGGAATCGGTCTTTTCGTGCCGTAGTCTAGAATCACTCTCGCATAACCTCGGAATTCTTCGTCTAAATCTGAATCTCCAGTGTCAACTTTAAGCTGGGGAGTCTCAGCCAGTTTGCCCGGAGTAGCTAGAATCAGAATATTGTCAGTACCCACTTCTCTGATTACTTTTGGACTGATTTGTTGGTTCCCCCGACCGAAGATAAATCCTTGTTTACCGATAGGGCTAACTATTATGGTAGCTTCGGGGTTTTGTTCTAATTTTTCTAAAATTTCTTTTTCCCTAACATCCCCAGCTACAAGATTTCCATTCTTAACCAAATCTATTCCTAATAATGTGAATTCTGAAATTCCCAATTCTTCTGCAACAGCTCGAGTAGTGGTGCCAGGCCCTAAAACATATAATCGATCTTCTTCCATTTGTTCAACTATCCATTCTGCTATAGATTCTTGATCTTCAACCTCTGAACCGGATGTGACTGTTGGGGACTTTGCTGCCTGAACCCAGCTAGGATCATAGGGAGATTTTCCATAACCTTTCAAATCTGTATCCAATTCGTTGCGGCGGAAAGCGTCTTCATCGACGTCAACAACCTCTGCCTCCCTCAACGGAAGCCCATTTCCGTGTAAATATCTAGCTACTAATCTTCCTCCGATTTCGGGAGTATTTGCAAAAACTGCTGAATGCATTTTGACACCTGTGGGAATGCCCAGCATTGGAATTTCTTGATCTATAACTTCAAGGATATCTCTAGCGGTTCCATCACCACCAGCAAATAAAATTATATCTACTTCTTTCTCCAGACAATTTTTAGCTGCTCTTTTAGTATCTTCAGGATTTGTTTTTCCTGATTCAATATCATAAATTATTTTAAACTCTAAACCAGCCTCTTCAGCTTCTTTTTCCCCCATTTCGTTAGAACAGGTGAAAATATTGAAGTTTATATCTGATTCTTTTAATTTCTCTAATGCTTTAACCGCTCTTTCCGGAGCTACAGGGTCCGCGCCTAATTCTCGGGCTTTTTCTACTATTTCAGGACCGTCTGTTCCTTTTAATCCGACTTTGCCACCCATACCTGCTATAGGGTTTACTATTAGGCCGATTTTGTTTGATGTCATGTTTTTTCTCTAATTTTTTTGTTTGTTTGTTGTGGTAATATGATTTTTGGGTTTTAGGCAAGATGATTCTTAGGAAAAAGGTTTCCTATTTCTTTCTCAAAAGTAATAAAAAGAAGACTATCTAATGCGGGAAGAGGATAAAAATGGCTTCTAGAGTGCCAGAAGATTCATCATATCTAAACGGAATGTCAACTACAGGAACAAGAACCAGAGTACAAGACGTAAGTCCGACTAGTGGCATGTGTCCTATATGTATCGAAGAATGTCCAGTGCTTTGTGAAATAAGCCTCTCCGCTTTTCGCGGAAGAGAAGTACTATACCCAGAACCAGAAGAATTCGGAACTAGCACAGCAGCATCACTCAAAAACTACGGACTCGACTGGTCAGACATAAACATCTTATCAAGACTCAGAGGAGCTAGAGGAATCGAAGAAGATCCAGACGAAGCGATATTCAAAAACGTAGATATTTCATCAGAAATGGGTGGAATACCTCTAAAAGTGCCCATAGCATCCGGAGCCTATGGATCAACCCAAGTCGCCAAAAGGCACTGGGACGCCCTATCTATAGGAGCAGCACTATCCGGAGCAATATTAGTAATCGGCGAAAACGTTTGCGGAATGGACCCGGACGCAAAATTCTCAAACGGAAAAATAGAGAAATCTCCAGATCTTGAATACAGAATAGAAAAATACAGAGAATTCTGGGACGGAAAACACGGAGACGTATCCGTACAAACAAACGTAGAAGACGAAAGACTAGGAGTAGACGAATACGCAATATCAGACCTAGAAGTAAACGTAATCGAAAGAAAATGGGGCCAAGGCGCAAAGGCTATCGGAGGAGAAGTTAGAACTGACGACATTGATAGAGCTATTGAATTAAAAAATAGAGGATATATCGTTCTACCTGATCCGGAAAAGACTGCAGTTCAAGAAGCATATCGCGACGGAACTATCAACTCCTTTGAAAGACACAGCAGGGTAGGTATGCCCGAAAGAAGAGACTTCGTGGAAGACGTCGAACAGTTGAGAGAAAAAGGAGCTAAAAAAGTAACACTAAAAACCGGAGCCTACAGACCAGCCGACGTTGCTTGGACAATGAGAGCAGCCTCCGACGCAGAAGTCGATTATGTAACTTTCGACGGAGCTGGAGGAGGAACAGGAATGAGCCCTGTACCGATGATGAACGAAATGAGTACACCTACAGTATATCTACAAGCCCAAGTTATGAAATGTGCAAAAATACTCGACGAAAAAGGAAAATACGTCCCGGACATTAGCATGGCAGGAGGATTTATCCAAGAAACACAAATCTTGAAATCTTTAGCCATGTCCAACTTCGGCGACGGTCCATATGTGAAATCCATCACTATGGCGAGAGCACCGATAACAGCTGCATTCAAAGGAAGTTATTTCGCCGAGATGGCTGAAGAAGACAATCTACCTTCTCAGTTCGAAGACAAATACGGAGATACAGTAGAAAAATTCTACATCACAGCTAGCGAGTTGAAAGAAGAATGCGGTCATGATTATGACAAGGTTCCGTCAGGAGCCCACGCTGTCTACACATACCTACACGACAGAATGGGTGTAGGACTAAGACAACTACTAGCAGGAACTAGAAAATGGGATCTAGAACTAGCAGGAAGAGACGACCTAGCAGCTCTAACAGAAAGAGCAGCCGAAGTAACCGACCTGCCGATGATGAACGAAGTAGACTCAGACATGTACGAAAGACTCCTAACAGATTAAAAAAGACATTCCACCACTTCTTTCTTTTTTATTTTAATTCGCAGGTTTCATTATTGATAAGAATCAAAAAATCCTCTGGAACAATGACCGAAAAAACGTCACTCAAAGAAAAAGCCAAGAAAAGTTTTGGAAAAAACTTCCCAAAATCAATTCGAAAAAATAAACACATCCTTATCACAGTAACAATAATATTCGGCCTAGCAATAGGAATAGCCCTAATTGCAAACCAAGTAGGTTCAAACCCAATCAACGAACTAGTCGAATCACAAACAGAACCCTTCAGAAGAATGTTAACAAACCAATCACAAAAGGAAAGAACAATCATAGAATGGATAACATTCCTAGCAAGAAACAACCTAACAAGCACGATACAAATAATCGGCCTAGGAACAGCTTTCGGCCTTTTTTCTCTCTATGCGTTACTGTTAAACGGGTTTATGATAGGATATATAACATCCCAAGCCAGCATGCCATTACAACAAGGATTAGCATTTTTATTACCTCACGGAGTTTTCGAACTCACCGGTTATGTAATCGCCACAACTTGTGGAATAAGACTAGGAATCGGGAGCATCAAAACAGTGCTAAACCGAAAAACAACACCATTAAAGAAAGCCGGGAGGGAAGTGAAAGATCTGATCCCTTCTGTAGTTTTATTAATTATAATTGGTGCAATTATTGAAGGATTTTTAGGAACAAAACAGGCCCAAATACTTCAATCTTCCAGTTTGCAATTGGGACTGATAGGAGGAAGTATAGTTTCATTTATAGTTCTGGTTTTATGGATAAGCGGAATATTTACAAAAATCCCTTCCGAAAGTTTCGAACAATAATAAAATGCTAATTTCTAGAACCGGTAAGTGCTCGGGAGAGTCTCTCAACGGTTTTGTCTATCTCAGCGTCTTCAAAAGGTTTGTAAGGTAAGTCTGATTCTCCGGTTATGACTTCTGCAAGTTTATATATTTGTCTTGACGCCTGGGCCTCGGGTTCGTAAATGATGACTGGTGTTTCGGCTCTTTCCGCTTTTTGGACTGTTTCATCTTCTGGAATCTCTGACAATATTTTTAGGGATCCTAAAGTTTCTCCCATAAAGTGTTCTATCTCTCCTTTTGATATGTCTGAGGATCTTCCTATCCGGTTTACCACCAGGCCCCTAGTCCAAGTATCTACAACATTTGCCAAACGGATGGTTTTGTAACAGTCGACTAGGCTTGAGTAGTTTGGATTTGTGACTGGTAACATTTCTCTTGCTGCTGCTATTGAGATGATTGCTGTGTCTGTCATGCCGGCGGGTGCGTCTATGAGTAAGAATTCGGTTTCTCGTAATATTTTTGAGATTGTTTCTTCTACTAAGTCTTGATCGACTTTTGATAGAGATTCGTGAATGTCTTCAAACCTGAAACCTGTGGGAATTACTTTCACTCCGTAATCCTCATATATCGCATCTTCATATTCTGCATCGCCAGAAATGACATCAAGAAAGCTAACCGCGGGATTTTTCATCCCCAGCACTATTCCAAGATTCGCCATACTAAGATCACCGTCCAAAATTGTGACATCGTGGCCTTCGTTTGCTAGTGCTATTCCGAGGTTTGCCGTGAGTGTCGTCTTCCCGGTTCCCCCTTTTCCGGAAGAAATTGCAATAGATCGTGATTTCTTTTTCATCTTCACCCTCTTCAATTTGGGAAAAAGACATATAAAAAGGAATAATACAGTAGATTTTCCCAACAAACACAGATTAAAAATAACAACGGTCAAAACAAGAAGGGAAAACAATGAACGTAACAAAAAGACTCAACCTAATCAAAGACGTAGGAGAAGAAATAATCACAAACGAAGAACTAGAAGAACTACTCGAAACAAAAAAACACCCCACAGCCTACGACGGATTCGAACCATCCGGCCAAGCACACATAGCTTTCGGAGTATACAGAGCAATGAACCTCAAAAAAATGATCAAAGCCGGTGTAAGATTCAAGCTATTATTAGCTGATTGGTACGCCTGGATCAACGAAAAAATGGACGGGGATTTAGAAAAAATTCAAAAAGTCGGAAAGTATTTCATCGAAGTTTGGAAAGCCGCCGGAGTCCCAATGGACAAAGTAGAAATATTATGGTCCTCCGAAATAATGGACCAAAAATATTGGAAAACCGTCCTAAAAATAGCCAAAAACCACACCCTAAACAGAACCCAAAGAGCCCTGAAAATAGCTGGTAGAGAAAGCGCTGGGGAAAACCCTGCGGCCTGGGTTTTTTATCCGAGCATGCAGGCTACTGATATTTTTCATCTTGATGTGGACATGTGCCAGTTAGGGCAGGATCAGCGACGGGCGAACATGTTGGCGAGGGATATTGCTCCTAAGATTGGTAGGGAGAAGCCTGTGACTGTTTCACATCACATGTTGATGGGTTTGCAAGGTGAAAGTGGGGGGGAGAAAATGAGTAAGAGTAAACCATCGACTTCGATTTTTGTTCATGATTCTGAAGAAGAAATTTGGGAAAAAATAGAAGGAGCTTACTGTCCCGAAAAACAAGTCAAAGGAAATCCTATCTTAGATTATACCAAACATTTGATTTTCAAAAGTTTCGACACTGTGAAAATTGAAAGGAAGGACGATTATGGCGGAGACCTCAACTATGAAAAATATTCTGAATTAGAGAAAGATTATCGTCAAGGGGAACTCCACCCTCTAGATCTCAAGAAAAACGTATCAAGATATATAAACAAACTAGTAAAACCGATCCGAAAACACTTCCAAGAAGACGAAGAAGCTAGAGAACTTTACGAATTCATAAAACAACAGGAAGTTACAAGATAAAATTGAAAAACATACCCCACCCCCCCATTTCCACTGGAAGCCATTATCAGTCCGTGTCCGCGCAAAATTATTATTAATAAGTAATAGACGTTTTCTGTTTTGTTTCTTGACTGTTGTTTGTACTTATGTTTATTATTTATTTTTTGTTACACCCATAACAAAAAAATAATTGTTTTTTTATTTTTTATTATACTCCAGTCGAAACGAAGGGGTGGGTGTGTGGTTCACAAGTTTTATTTTTGTTACACCCATAACAAAAAATCAATGAAAATAGAAAAAAACACATTAGCCCGAGTTTACAGTTTCGACCTCCAATTCAAAGGAGGAAAAAGAACTAAATTTTATAGAAAACTCTTCGGTTTCAACTCCAAAACAACTAGGGAGGACAAAAACGGTCGAGAAAATGTCTATGAAAATTTTTACCCTGGCATCGTCACCCCTCTCCCTCACTTACGTTTAGGAAAAAGCGTAATCGCCATCCCAAAATCAGCTCAAAACTCGCTCGATAACTTTTTCAACGATCCTAAATGGGAAAAAATCGACTTATACTCCTTCGACGGAATTCTTCCATCAGAAGACCGAATGAAAGCTATGAAAGGGGTCTTGGAGAGGGTTGAGGTTACACGAGAAGAATCTTTGAACTCTGAGATCGATTCCTTGTTATCGATAGACTCTCGAGATAAAGTTGGAAATGAAGAACTTCAAAGAATCAGAAGGGTAGTAGAGGAATGCCAAAATTTATTGAGACATGATTGGACTGATAATGAAGAATTTTCTAAAAAGTTGGAAGAAAGGATAAGACCGTTACGTGAGAAGATTTCCTGATTTTTTTTGTTACACCCATAACAAAAAAACCTCTTTTATTAGAGTCGCTATTTATCATAAATTCTATTCTGAATGAAGTGTCCCGTTTAGTTAGGATTCGTGAGAAAACTGTTACCAAACACTAACTTCTCGGATCGAAAAACGCCTATCCAGTTCCTAAAATCTAGATTTTTCGAAGAGTTTTCCAATCTCTAATATTAAGAATGGAACTGGTTTTTGATTTTTTATGAATCTTTTTCTTTGAAGAGCTCTACTAAGGGTTTTAGGCAAGTTCTGACTATTTTTCTAAGATTATCGTCTTTTTCAATAATATTAGCTATCGGCGGGGAGATGGTATAATACATGTTAACAATTTCCTGTCCCCATTCTCTATGTACAAGATAAGAGTCTCTAAATCTACGAAGTACATTTATTTCTTGAGAGAAGGGAGTTCCGTAAGCTGCAGTGGCTATAAAGCATCCCTGTCTTTTTTGCTCCATGTCGTAGAAGTAATGTCTTCCACATTTGGGACAAACATACTTCAGATTCATATGACTTTCAGTACTTGTCGAAAAGAGAAAACTCCTTTCCTCTGTTTCCTTGATTTCAGTTCCTTCAATTTCCATCAAAACAGAATCGTCAGAACACATAATCATCGGCACAGCATCAATTTCACTATTATCAAGTTCTTGCGGCTCTTCCTCTTCCGGCTCCTCTTCGATCTCTTCTTCTACTTCTTCGGTTTCTTCTACCTCTTCTTCTATTTCTTCTTCATTTTCTTCAGCCAAAATATCTGACTCCATCTATCCTCATCAGGACAACACAAATAAATTTACCCACTTCAAATTTTTTGTTACACCCATAACAAAAAAATTACTCAACTTTCACCACAATAGTACTAGCCATGTAATCTCCCAGTCTTTGAGACTTATCTGAGAAAATCATGGAAATTAAACCGACGAGATATAAAAATAAACCGTCGGGGAATATTCTGACTAAGTTTCTAACCAATGATGCTTTATAAGTACATTCGCGCCCGTCTTTTTTCACAACTTTAATTTTAGCAATTACTTTGCCCAAAGTTTGTCCTGATTTCCCCTCTGAAAGAGAGGTGTAGATGAACAATAAGCCGACAAATGTTCCAATTGCTAAAATATAAGCTATAGATCCTAAATCAATCAAACCGAACTTATGACAAAAATAAAGTATCCAGGATGTAATCGGCACGATTAACAAGATATCAATAATAGCGCCGATTATCCGCCTCCCAAGAACATTTTTCTCGGAATGAGAGTCTAAATTTACGGAATTCTCCATAATCTACCTCGCTTGGTGACCGTCTATCCAGTCCCCATTGTTTACAACAAAATTGAATTTTTGTGAATTTACAATTCCTGAAAATTTTTTAAAAATTCGGTTTGCATTTTCTTGGGAAAATAATTCTAGTCTTTTTGGACCCGAGTGAAAATCGTTGATAACAGCAATTTCTACATTTCTTGAAGTTGAATTATTTATTTGGAGATTTGTTTTGAAGAGTTCGGAGCTTGAACTGTAAATGATCTTAGTCACATCACCGACAGTCTTAACGTTCTCTATCTTAACTGGTTTATTATCTTCCCCAGCGATGTTACTGAAATCAAAACTTTCGGTGGGTTTAAACTTGAAATTTTTACTCTGACCTTTAACAATTCTTTTTTTCAAAACTTTATTTGCAACATCTCCCATTTCGTTCTCTGTATAGTTTTCCCAACCAATACTAGCTTCATATTCTACATCTGAATCTAAGTCTCTAAGAGTAAAATGATTCTTACCTTCAGAAACGTGGAAACTAGTTTTTATTTTGAAAGATTCAGCATGATTTTTTTGATAAGAAACATTCCAATTTTCATCCGAAAAAAGAGAAGTTACCTCTTCTATAGCTTCAGTTCTAATCTCAATCCTCTTTTTTTCAGGCATTAGATTCAAAACAGAATATCTAGGCCCGCCGAGAGGTGAGCCTAGAGCTGGTAAATAAAAATAAGGAATTCCATTATCAACCCATTTATACCCGTTATATTCAGGACTAGCCATATGATGTGTATGCCCCTGAATAACTGCCGCAACTTTACCGCTTTTTTCAAAAATATTTCTTATTTTCTCTTGATTAGTGAGAGTGTCATAACTTGTCAGACCGTAACCGTCCAGAGGAACGTGACAAAAGACGATTGTCGGATTTTCAGTTTTTTTCAAGTTATTCTTAAGCCATTCAATTTGTTTTTTGGTCATCGAAAAAGCTCCGCCAAAAAAATGTTTAGGGCCGTGACCATGAAGAAATGGATTTGTATAATTTTCGTTTGTATTTAGCGCGATAAAGTGGTAACCGTTAAGGTTCCAGGAATACCAATAATATGGAGATAAACTATTAGGGGCAGCTGAAGGTTTGTCCGAGTATTGAAAATATCCATAATAATCGTTATGAACTTCCTCATAATTTTCGATAGATTTCAATTCATGATTTCCAATAACATTAAAAACGGGAATATTTTCATCAATCTTACTCGCCAACTGATTGTAATTTTTGTACCTATTTTCTCTAGTAGAATGGTCTATCCCAGGAGGGTATGAAGGATTATCAGTAACTTCCCCTACGAAAGGGTAAAAATGATGAAATACGGGCAAAGTAATGATCCAAATTAAAACTAAAATAGTCAATCCTTCTTTCGAATTCATAAAATCGTTCTAAAATTTACTATTATCCTTTAAAACATTCTTCAAAATTTTTTGTTACACCCATAACAAAAAACATTTATCAAACCAACACAAAACAAAAACCAGAATGAACCCACTAGTAATCTACTATTCCCGATCAGGAAAAACTCAATCTGTAGCCGAAAAAATAGCAGAATTCTTAGATGCAGAAATCGAAGAGATAATAGACAAAACAGATAGAACTGGAAAATTTGGATTTTTAAGATCGGCGGTTGAGGCGATGGTGGCAGGTGAGACAGAAATTAAACCTCCAGAGTTTTCGCCAAATGATTATGATTTAGTATTACTTGGTTGCCCGGTCTGGGCGAGAAAATTACCGCCGGCTATGAGGGTTTATCTCAAAAGATTTGATTTATCAGATAACCGTATCGCTTTTTTCAATACAAATGATTCGGATGAAACCCAAAACACTTTCTCTATTATGCAAGAATTGGCAAATGATCAAAAACCAATCGGAAAACTTGTGGTTAGTAAAGTTTCGAAAAACAAGGAAGAGAAAACAAAAAAGATCGAAGAATGGTGTGAAGAATTAAAAAATAAGCTAGAAAAAGAAGATGAAACACAGAAAGACGATTAATAGTTCAAGAAACTATTTTCTCCAAAATTCCTTCTTCCGCAGCTTTTCCTATCTCAAGCATTGACAAATCAACCGGATCCTCAACCTTCCAATCGGAAGGCATAAACTCACCATAAATTTCAGAATGTTTAACATCCAAATACCTAAGATATGGGGAAGTCGGACCCATCGCAGGATCACCAGGAACCCTAAAACTCAAATCAAAAACCACAAACTCAGGACGATTACCCTCATCAGTAGGAACCGCACCCTGAATACCAATCGGCCCAATCATTCCCGGCGGGACTTCTTCATTTAAAGTCTCCATAAGTGATTCTGCAGTTTCATAAATCATTTCCAGTTTCGATTCTCTAAGAGTTTTACCTTGGTGACAGATTTCCTCATTCGTCCGGGTAAGATCTTTCTCCGAAAGCTCCAACTGTAAATCAGCAGGAAGGTTTCTAAAACCTGTCTCGTTAGTTTGCTCTCGATCACTGAAACCAACCAAATCAATATCGTTCGAAAATATTTTCGAATCAGAATGATTCAATGCATACGAGTGAAAGTTAGCATTCAACATAGGACCAACAATAAATTCCTCTATCGCTGCCTCTTCCAACCCTTTCTCACTTATTTCTCCTGATTCAATTTTTTCTTCAGCCATTTGATGGTATTCTTCTGGATTGCTGGGGTAGAAGTAAGCTCTTTCTAGAGGGTTGTCTTTTTGATGGACTTTTACAACGGAGAGTCTATCGATATTTTCAGGATTATCGAAAAGTTTAGGTGTTCTTATCCCGGATTGTTCTAATAAATAATACTGGTTTCTCGGCGGAGATGCGTTTCTTTCTTCAGCCCGTAATAAGTGTCTGGCTCCGTAAAGAGGCACTTTAAAATCGGATTCTATATTTTCTAAACCCACATACACGACGAAGGACCTGTTCGGGATAAACACTACGTTTTTTTCTCTCATTTTTCCTTGTTTTTCTTCTGAAAGCATTTCCTCCCAATCGTCCAGCACCATAATGTCATCATATAAGGCTGAGTTGTGTTCGGCGTAGGTTCTTTCTCTGCCACTTTTTGTGAAAATCATCGTGGAAAAATCAGCCTTTTTAGCTGAATAACCAATCGGTAAGGCGGAATGAGAACCGAAAATACCAATTGTAATATTTTCAGGATCGTATTCAGAAGCTATTTCCTGAACTTTCGACCTTTCAATTTCTTCACGTTTCGACATAACATCACCTTTAGTAAATTATTTTCTCTAACTGTTCTCTTTTTTTTCCTTCCTTAATTTCTCTTGCTATTCTTCTTCCTGTAGACATAGGTTCTTCAAAATAATAATAAGAATAAGGAGACCCTTGAGTAAACAAGTTCGTGCCCGCTACAATCCTTCCTGAAATTTCAAATACAGTAAAGCCTCTCTCAGGATGATATACTGTTTCAAGACAAAAAGGACCCACTAATCCTGGAGGGAAAAGTTCCGAAGATTCTTCGATTACTTTTGTCCCTATCTCTACTAGATCAACGAGTAATTTTTCCCTAATTACTAGAGGTTCGTTTCCAGTCACGGTGTAATCAAAAAATTCGTTGGAAACTTCAGGCAATCCTCTATAAACTTCGTCAATAGGTTCTATCCGACGGTCCATTCCAAGAATTTCAAGAGCACCTTCACCGACTTCAGCTCCCTGTTTGTTAAAAACTGAGTAAAAATAATGAGGATAATACCTTACACCGGGAACGAATTCTTGAATGGCAATATCTTCTAAATCTTCCTCGGATATAATCCCGTCGTTCAATCTATCTTGTATTTTTTCATCGAACTCTTCTTCTGACTTAGCAGTAAAGAAACCTCTTCCGCCTTTAGCCCCACTAAATTTCACAAAAACTTTCTCATCAATTTCTGAAGGATCATCGTAATACTTTGGCATACTAACACCCGCCTTTTCCAACCAATCTCTCTGCTTACTTCTCTTACCCTCCTGTTTCAAAGAATCTCTATTTCCAAAAATAGGAACTTCAAACTCTCTCAAAAGATTCTCAGCACCCACATACTCCACAAAAGAACCATGAGGAATAATAATCGTATTCTCCTCCAATAGTTTCTCCTGATTCTCCTCATCGAGCACATTCCCAAATTCATCAACCTCCAAAAACTCATCCGGTCTGGCCCGGGGGAATGCATTATAAGTTCTTTTCCTCTCTTCCGGACAAATTCCAATCGTTTTAAATCCTTCCAGTTTAGCCCCGTGTATTATTTGGAGTGCCGAATGAGAACACAAGACTCCTATAGTTAGGTCATCCCCATACTCGGAAATTTTCTCATCAATCTTTTTCTTACCAATCATAGGTTGTTTTAAACGTTTTATTTTGTGATAATAAAACCGTTTTCGATAAACAGATTTAATTATAGTTTAAAGAAAAATATGAGTGATAAAGATGGGAAGTGTAAAGGATTTAGAAGTAATAAAGGAACCTACTTCTGATAAACCGGGACGAGCAATCTTTCACTTTTCTGACAGATATTCCGTTTTTGATTGGGGTGAAATGCCGGTAAACATAGATAGAAAGGGTGAATCCTTAGCACTTATGGGTGCCTACACTTTCGAAATACTAGAACAGAAAGGGATAAAAACTCACTATCTTGGATTAGAAGAAGACGGCGAGATAAAAAAATTAGATGAACTTGACAGTCCTTCCGAAAAAATGCACATAAAACTAGTAAACGTACTAGAACCGGAATTTAGGAACGGTGAATATGATTACTCGAAATTTCAAAACCCTTCAGTAAATAACTATTTGATCCCACTTGAAATCATATATCGAAACAGGATACCCAAGGGCTCTTCCGCTAGGAGAAGATACACTCCTCAAGAATTAGAACTGGACATGAAAGAATGGCCGGAAAGTCCTGTTTCTTTGGATAATCCTGTTGTTGAGGCTTCTACGAAACTTGAGGAACAAGATAGGTATATTGATGATGAAGAGGCTGAACGGATTTCAGGTATTTCTCTTCAAAAAGTTTTTGAGTTAGCTAATAAGTCTAATCAAGCGATTACAGAAAGGGCAGAGAGTTTGGGTATGAGGCATGATGATGGCAAACTAGAGTTTCTTCATATCGATGGGAATATTGTGGTCGGTGATGTTGCTGGAACTTTCGATGAGGCCAGGTTTACTTTTGATTCGGTTCAAGTTAGTAAGGAAGTACTGAGGCAAGCTTACAGGAAAGAACAACCTGATTGGGTTGATGAAGTTAAAGAAGCTAAGGAAAAGGCGAAAAACGAAGGGATAAAAAACTGGAAAAAGCTAGTAGATAAAAGTCCTAGTCCTCTCGGAATAGAAGAGTTAGTTAGCGAAATGTATCAGGCTGGTGCAAACAAATACATAGGAAGAAAATTGTTTGAAGTCAGAGACCTCAAAAAAGTAGTTAAAGATTTGAAAAATTCTCTATAATTATTTAGCGCCGGGAAATGTTACACAGAAATTTAAATAGTTTTTAACTAATCATTTATCTTGTGCCTGAAGAAGTTATATTCATCTTGGGATCCAAAAAGGATCGAGAATTCATTAAGCCCGCGACTGATTTCTTAGATGAATTTGATGTAGACTTTACGCTTAGAATAGCTTCAGCTCATAAGACACCAGAAAAAGTTCTAAACATAATAGAAGAATACGAAGACGAAGAAGGAATAGTATACATAACAGTAGCAGGTCGTTCTAATGCCCTCTCTGGTTTTGTGGATGCGAATACGACCTTTCCCGTAATAGCTTGTCCACCCTATTCGGACAAGTTTTCAGGATCGGACATTTTCTCATCTCTAAGAATGCCGAGCGGTGTCGGACCTCTTGTGGTTTTAAATCCGGAGAATGCTGCTCTTGCTGCTTTGAAAATTCTTGCTCTTAAGAAGCCTTCCCTTTCTGAAAGGATAGAATCTTACCGAGAACGATTGAGGGAAAGAATTGAAGATAGTGATAAGATCCTTAAAGATAGTCTTTGAATTTCTATTTTTCTAATTTTCTATGGAAAACCATTTAACATCTCACGAAAAGGATTATGTGAATGTCGGATAATCCAAAAGAAGCGTGCGGAATTATTGGAGCATATGATTTTGAGAAAGGCGATGTATCTTCTTCTCTATACTGGGGTATGATTTCCCAGAATCATCGTGGCCATCAATCTTATGGCCTGCTTACTTTTCAGGATAATGAGTTCAGAACAGTTAATGGAATGGGATTGGTCCCCGTCAAGAATGGAGGATCAGTTAAGGATATAGAGGACTTAGAAAGTTTTGTCGGCATTGGCCATGTTAGATATGCTACCTCTGGAGAGAAAGATAAGCTTTGGGAAGATATTCAACCGTATGTCGACGAGCATAACGGAAGGAAAATAGCGATTGGTTATAATGGTAATTTAGTTAACAATACTCAGTTGAGAGAGGACCTTAAGGAGAAGTTTGGAAGTCTTTCATCAACTTCCGACACGGAACTTCTTTGCAAGAAACTATTGGAAGGTTTCAAAAACGGTGATTTGTCTGATGCTGTAAAATACTGTATGGAAGAGGTTGAGGGGTCCTATTCTGTAGTAGGGTTGGATCAGGAGGGACGATTGTTTGCTTTTCGGGACCCTTATGGAATCAAACCCCTTTGCTATGGGTCCGATGAGGAAGGGAAAAAATATGGGGTTTCTTCCGAAAGTGTTGGTTTGAGTATTAACGGTCTTGAATATGAGGATGATGTGAAGCCTGGGGAGTTACTACTTTTTTCTGAGGATGGATTTCATAAGGAACAGATAGTGGAAAGCACCAAGAAAGCGTTTTGTTCTTTTGAATATGATTATTTTGCAAGACCTGATGCGATTTTTCATGGGCAACCGGTTTACAAGATTAGGGAAGAGTTTGGGAGAAATCTAGGAAGGGAGAATCCTGATATTACTGAGAAGGCTGATGTGATTGTTTCTATTCCTCAGACTGCGGATGATGCTGCTTATGGTCTTCATATGGAAACTGGTCTTCCTTGGGAGAGAGCTGTCAGGAAGCACAGGTATGTGACTAGCAGAGCTTTTATTTCTTCTTCGGGTGAGCGTGATAGGATAATTGATAAGAAAATCAATGTTGATTGGGGAAAAATCAGAGGTAAAAATGTAGCAATTGCCGAAGACAGTATCGTGAGAGGAACTACTTCCAGAAGAGTTACTAGAAAAATGAAGAAAGCAGGAGTTGGAGACATCCATCTCTACATCACTTTCCCCAGAATTATCGCACCTTGCTTTTACGGAATAGATATGACAACATATGACGAACTCATCGGATCCAATCACACACCTGAAGAAATAGCTGATGAAATCGGAGTAAGCAGCGTAAATTACCAATCGGTAGAAAACTTTGTCGACGCCATAGGGCTCGATAAAGAAGACTTATGCCTAGCCTGTGTCAACGAAGACTATCCAACACCCCAGGCCCAAAAAATCGCAGAAAAAGTAAAAGCTAAATTCAAAAAGGGAGAAGCAAAATCCGCCCGCGTTTACGAGAGGTAAAAAAATGAACAATGTAATGATAATCGACGGAGGAGGTCGAGGAAACGCAATAGCTCACGCTTTCTCAAAAAGCGAAAAAGTCAACCAAGTCTACGTCACACCAGGCAACGCCGGCGTCCACGAATACGGAGGAAAAAACGTACCCCTCCAAGAAGGAACCAAAAAAGAAAGAATACAAGAAATAATCAAAAAAGCAAAAGAACTAGACATAGACCTAGCAGTACCAGGCCCAGAAGGATGGATATCAGCAGGAATAGTAAACCAATTCAGAGAAAAAACAAACATTCCAATAGTCGGCCCAACTAAGGATGCGGCTTTTCTTGAAACAAGCAAGTGTGATACTAAAGAATATTTAGATTCGATAGGAGTTCCCGTACCTCAATATGAGAATTTTGAAGACCCTGAAGAAGCGAAGGAGTGGGCTGAAAAATTTTATGATGAAAATCCGGATAAAAATCTGGTTCCGAAGGCTGATGGGATTGCTGCTGGAAAGGGGGCTTTTGTTTGCGGTTCTTTGGAGGAGAGTTTAGCTGCGATTGGTAAGATTAGTAGTGAGGAGTTTAATGAGGAGTATGATGGTGCGGGCAGGAGGATTGAGGTGGAGGAGAGGTTGGATGGTGTTGAAACTTCTTTCTTTGCTA
>CAZSNS010000003.1:68411-69756 GCA_964608515.1 Hadarchaeota archaeon (SeqCode) | reverse complement strand
AACTCCCTCATATCAAACGTACCATTCTCAAGCCTCGAAGACAACTTAGTCCAAGATAATCTATCTAAAGAATTCTCTACGTTTTCAAGAATATTGTCTGTATCATTCAGATTTTCAATCATTAAGGAATTAAATTTGAGATCAAAATTATCAAGTGAAGCTTCGAATGCATTCTCTCTAAGGTTGTTTTCTGTCCAAATATGGGCTTCTAGATTCTTTATCCAAAAGTTATCTAACTGTAAATCAGAGTTAATTAAGTTCTCCATATTTTCTTTTGTAATCTCATCTGCATAGGCGTAAAATTCATCCAAATTGAAGTCGAAATTCTCCATACTTGTAGAGAAGTTGTTCCATGAGAAATGATCGAATGAATCTTTTACATTTTCAAGTATTTCATCCTTACTTTCAGGGCTTTCTGTTCTGAAAGATCCGAATTTTAACTCAAAGTTATCTAGATAAGATTCTAGTGCGTTATCATTGAGATTATTTTCGGTCCAGATGCGTGTTTCTAGGTTCTCTATTTGAAGATTGTCGAGATAATCTAGATTAAGGCTACCGAATGTGAGGTCTTCGAGATTTTCTTTTGTTAAGGTTTCTTCTTTATATGCGTAAAGTTCGTCTAAAGATGTTGCAGTGTTTTCTATGTACAACCATACATTTTCCCAGCCAGCTGATATTGATCTTTCTAATTCATTTATAACTCCAGAGGTGTTTTCAAAGTTTTCTATATTTACAAGGCTAGAGTAAATCCAAAAGTCGGATATTCCAGCTTCAGCATTTTTCACATCCAGAGACAAATTCTCGATTCTGAAGTTATCTAGCGGAACTTCAAGCATGCCGAATGTTAGTCCTGAAATATCGTCTTTGGTTAGCTTTCTCACATACAAGTGGGCATGGTCTATGGAGATTTTAGCGCTTGGATCTAGCCAAATGTTCTCCCACTTTACGTGAAGGGTTTCAGTAATATTATCTACTATTCCACCAGTATCATTCAGATTATCCAATTCCACGTTAGTGGAATTGATCGAGAGATTCTGTATTCCACTATTAGCATTTTCTAGCAAGGCTACCATATTTTCTAACCATAGATTATCAAATGGTGTGTCAATCGGGAGTTTATTTTCTGTAAGGTTTTCAGAGTACGCATATACCCTGTCGAGGGAGGAGTCCGCCCTAGGGAGGTCCAGCCAGAAATTGTCCCAGCTCAGGTGTGCTGACCTGAGAATATTTTCTAGAGCGGAACTCCTATCAGACAGGTTTGTTACCTTGAAGTTTTCTGATAATAGTTTGAAATTGACTAGTCCAGTCTCAAAGTTATCAACATCAACCTCAATATTTTCAGCTA
>CAZSNS010000003.1:11359-68311 GCA_964608515.1 Hadarchaeota archaeon (SeqCode) | reverse complement strand
TGAAATTATCCAAACCAAGATCAACAGGCAAATCATTCTCAGTAACATTATCAGCAGCAGCATAAAGACTGTCAAAATCAAGACCACCCGCCCTGATATTAGCGTCAACATTATCCCAACGTAAAACTTCAAAAGAATCCTTCACATTATCCAAAATACCAGAAGTATTATCAAGATTCTCAATTCTAAACTCTCCAAACCTCAATCCAAAGTTATCCAACCAAGAACTAAAGTCCTCGACATCAACCTCAATATTTTCAGCTATGAAATTATCCAAACCAAGATCAACAGGCAAATCATTCTCAGTAACATTATCAGCGAACATGTGGAGTCTATTCCATTCGAGGTCACTATTTTCTAAATTAGCATTGATATTGTCCCAGCTTAATCTGAGAGATTCTTGGACTTCTCCAATAGTGCTATTAAGGTCTGACACATTTTCTATTCGGACATTTCGGGAAGATAATTTGAAGTTTTCTAATCTTCCATCCGCATTATCTGCTCTTATCTGGATATCACTGATCCAAAATACGTCTGGAGTTATCTCGAAGGGTAAATTATCTCGTGTGAGATTTTCTGAATATCCTCGGAGTCTATCGAAGATAGAACTTCCGGATTCTATATTCATCCAAATATTTTCCCATTCTGCGGTCATGTTTTGGAAAATGTTTTCAATCATTCCTTGTGTATCGGAAGCGTTCTCGATCCGCATGTTTTCAAAGAAAAGATCGAGATTGAGTAAACCTGCATTAAAGAAGTCTGTTTCTATCTCAAGATTTTCCACCCATAAGTTATCCATTATTTCTATTCCGAGATTTTCTTGCTGTAGATTTTCCGAATATGTGTGGAAATGGTCGGCTTGAACATTGGAAGAGTTTTGGAGTTTTAGATTGTCTGTTTTGATGAAGGCTATGGAATTCAAAACGTTTTCTAGAATGCCTGATGTATTATTTAGATTTTCAAGTTTCAAGTTTTCTGATCGGATGCGGAAATCGATTATAGATATGCGGGTGTCAGTTGAATCTAGTTTTAAGTTTTCAATCCATAAGGTTTCCATTGGTATGTCGAATGGTACAAGGGATGAGGATTCCAAATTCTCTTTTGTAAGATTATCGTCTTCCCCATGAATCCTTTCTATTTGCAAATTAGTGTTTTCAGTGGCAGCTCTTAGGTTATCCCATTTAACGTATTTAAATGAGTTGAGAACATTATCCAACATACTCTTCGTATTGTCTAAATTATCCAATCTAGCGTTTTCAAATCTTAAACCGAAGTTTTCCAGACCGAATGAAGTATTCCAGGAATTAAGATTGAAGTTCTCCATCCAGAAGTTTTCTAATGGAACGCTAAATAATCCAAATGTGCCGGAAGAAAGGTTTTCCCCATCCAAGTTCTCAGAAAATGCATACAACCTATCCAAACTGGTTTTAGTGTTTTCTAGAGATGCATAGATGTTCTCCCAAGATATGTTAAGGGAGTTTCGAATGTTTTCTAGGACTGGTCCGAATTGTTTTATGGTGTGTAAGGTGACATTATCGGAGGATAGTAGTAGGTCTATTATTCCTACGTTTAGGTTTTCTAGGTTGAGTGTGAAGTTTTCAATCTGGAATTTTTCCGTTGGTATGCTTATGGGTAGGCTCGAGAGGTTGTCTTTTGTAAGGTTGTCGGAGTGTCCATAGATTTTATCTGCGTGGGTTTTTAGCGAGATTCCGAGGTCTAGATTGTCCCAGCTTATATAGGGGTCGGCGATGATTGAGTTTAAGAGTCCTAATCCTTTTGGTGGGTCTCCCACGTATAGGTTTTCTATTTCATTTTCGTTTAGAGCTCTTTCGAATATTTTGACTTCGTCTATTTTTCCGTTCCAGTGATTGTGTGCGGAGTCGTAACCTATTCCAAACCAAGAAGCACCATCGTTTATTGGGTTTCCTTGAGCATTTGTGGTGGCAACTTTTGTTCCGTTTATGTAAAGTTCTAGTTTTTCGTTGTCCTTGTATGTTCCAGCCAAGTGTGTCCATTCGCCAGTTTGTGGGTTTCCTCCGTTGACTCTTACATTATTTCCATTGGTGTCGTGAACAATTAGGCTCCAATTGTCCATTCCTACATCATACCATAACGTTAATTCTTGGGTGCCCCAAGTTCCCACGACTGTCTTATCTTGAGATTCAAAGTCTTTGGGATTGACCCATGTGCTGATTGTTATCTCGTTTTCTCCACCTACTACATCTGGTGTTTCGACATAATCGTTAGAGCCGTCGAATTTTAGTGAGTTTCCATAGTACCCGTTATCCCATACCGGACCGTTTTTGAGTTGTCCGTCATTTTGATACGCTGTGTCATTTGCTATACTTCCTTCGCCTTCGTCCATTTTCCATTCTGCGATAAGGTTTTCCACGGAGTTAACACCTTTCGATTTCCATAGTAGATCTATTAGGTTGGCTAGGAAATCTTCTGATGTTATTTCTAGGTTTTCGATTCGGAAGTTTTCTAACGGTATTTCGGCAGGTATTTCGTCTTTGGTTAGGTTTTCTGCATGAGTCCAGAGGTAGTCATTAGTTATTTCTAGGTTTTCCCATTCTAGCCTGCTGTTGTCCCAGCCTAGTTCTTCTATGAAAGCCATCGGAACGTCTGTGAGGCCTGGTGTTCTGAGTCTGACGTTTTCTGCTATGACTCGCAGATCTAATAAGTTATATAGGAAGTTTTTGGAGGTTGCTTCTAGGTTTTCCATTTTTATATTGTCAAACATCGGTACATCCATCGGAATGTCTTCTTGGGTCATGTTTTCTAAGGAAGTGTAGAAGCGGTCGTGTTTTGCGTAAATATTGTCTAAGTCGAGTCGGGAGTAGCGCCATTTCATGTTTTCTATAAAGTTTTTTAGGACGTCTTGCAGGCCTGGTTCGTGCATGTTTATGTTATCTGACCACACTGCTAGTTTCCACCAGCGGAATTGGAAGTCTTTTGTGCTTAGTTTTAGATTTTCTAATTCGAGATTATCTACTGGGACTCCGATGGGTAAGTCGTCTTGGTCCATATAGGCAGAATCTGCGTATAGGTGGTCGTTTCTTAGATTGAAGAATTTCCAGTCCCATTGTCCGTTGTCCCAACCCATGTTTTCCATTGATTCGTATACCCAGTCGTTGACTCCTACATTTTCTATATACACGTTGTCCGATAGGAAATAGAGGTTTTCTAGATTGAATAGGAAGTCTGTAGAGTTTATTACCGTGTTTTCCATTTTTAGATTGTCCAGTCCTAATGTTCCAGCAGAGAGGAATGGCAAATCTTCTGCAGATAAGCTTTTTATATAAGCATAAATGTTATCGTGGGAGAAGGTGAAGTTTTCCCACGTCAGTTCGCTATAATCCCAACCCATATCTCCTATTTGTTCCATTAACACATCAGTTATTCCAGGATTGGTAAGGTATACATCCCTTGAGACTATATCATAGTTCTCTATTAAATAGTGGAAGTTTTCTAACTCTATGAGATTGTTTTCAACCCGCAGTTTGTCGAAAAAGTCCACTTTCCCAAGTGTCATTGTTTCGACAGCGTTCTCATTCAGAACATCATTGAAACCGACAAAATGTTCCAAGTTCATTTCAAGCCTATCCCAATGCAGATTATCCTCAAGCCACTTGACAGTGCTACCGCCAGGAGAACGTATAGTGAAGTAATTAATGACCGGTGTCCTAGTCTCTATTTGAGTGGACAAATCAAACTTGACCCTAGAGTACCTACCCGCAGTGCTCGGTAGTTCAATCTTAGTAAATCCGTCGCTTAAATCGGAGTCGCTCCCGATCGTATTCCAATTAGATTTGTCATTGCTCACTTGTATCTCTAGAGAAGCGTTAGTATTTTCAGGAAGAGTACTTGAAACACCAAAATCAGTATATTCACGTCTCATCACCCAATCCCGAGTTATAGAATAACTTCCTTGCGACTTGTAGGTTGGAGCTTCCCATATCGTATAACTGTTAACCGATGGTGATTTTCTTGTGTCATTTGAACTCATTTTCGTGGTGACTCTTGCGTATCGACCAGGCGACATCTCTTGGATGAAGTGAGAGTGAGGACCGTGCTCTAGTCTGAATTCTTGCCTGTCTCGAATTTCTTTGTTTCTGATCTTGTTTCTGATTTTTTGTATTTCTCCATGTTTGAGGACTTTGTCGTAGACCATGACTTCATCGATTAGACCGCCGAAGTATATATCTGAATGGTGGGTTTTGCCAAGAGTCACAGGACTACTTCCAGCATCATCTAGTTGACTGCCCCAGCCGGTCCATTCCTTCACCATGGCTCCGTTCAAGTATAATTTAACTACTCCGCTATCGTAAGTCAGTGCAAGATGGTACCATTGGTTGTTATTTATACCTGCGTTGTAACTTTCCATTTTATTATTTCCGATCGCGTCTAAATAAATCTCTATATTACTTCCTTCAGTTCCTATTTCGATAATATCATTAGCACTATCGCTAGCCTTTGCAAACATGACATTACTGGTGCCATGGTTTGAATCATCTGATTGATCTATTTCTCTTTTGAACCATAAACTGGTGGTGAAGGTTGATGAAGAGTCAAGGACGTTTATATCGCCACAATTAATCCAATCATCCGTCCCGTCGAAGTTATAAGATTGGTTAAACACTCCTGTGTGTCCTGGAGAAGCGTCATTTATTTCGCCGTCATAGGATGACCAGTAATCTTTGAGAGTGTTGTCTCTGGTGTGGGCGTCGTCCATCGTCCACCAGCTAGTAGGTTCATAAATCGGATTGGTGACATCCACTGTGGAGTATATGGCTTGTCCTGGTTCAATTGTTACGTCTGATATGAATTCGCTCCATGCCACCTCTCGCCCGAAGTCGCGCCAAGAAGTTCGACTCCATCCTTCTTTAATGTTCTTATATTCGCTGAGGTCCGTTCCGCCGTAGAGATTCATATATTTCTTCATTTCAGAAGAATTCAAAGCCTTAGAGAATAACATTAACTCGTCTATGGAACCGTTAAAGTAAAGACTGTTGTTTCGACCGCCGTCAAAGTTAGAAGCTTCAGATCCTTCACCGATGAATCCGTATCTCGTTTCTTCTCCTTTTCCTAACTGTATTCCGGGTGAATAAGGTTGTGTAACTGCATCTAATTCACCGTCCACGTAAATCTTTTTCTTGCCTGTCACAGCACTGTAGGTGGCAGCCACGAAGTGCCATGTATCATCATCCACGTCTGTGTTTCCGATCATATCATGGGTTGTTCCATCTGAGCTAGTGGTGCTCCAAGTAATTTCGTTGTTTGAGCTCTTTCTTCCAACGTTGAGGCTCCAATATTCATCCCTGTCCCATGAAGCTATTACTTGATCATCGGTTGAACTGGTTTTAATCCATCCTGCAACAGTTATTTCACCGATAGCTCCAGTTGAGTCATAAACCAAATCATCAACAGCCACATAATCGTCAGACCCGTCGAATTTTAACGCCTTTCCATGAACTCCGCCATTTACCCAAGAAACTCCTCCGGAGGTTGTTCCGTCATATTTGCCTTGGGCGTCGAACGCTCTGCCCGTTCCTTTTCCTTCGAATGGCCAGTGTGTGTAGAAGCCCCATTTTTCTGAGATTTCACTTTCGGCTAGTGCTCTTTTGTAGACTTCTACTTCGTCTAGTTTACCGTCGTAGTATTTGGAACCATAGCCTGATCCGAATCCTTTACCCATATATAGAGGGGCTGAGGTTGTTTTTATAGGACCGGAATGTGCTACCGTATCTTGGATTTTACCGTTTTTATAAACGCTTATCTGGCCTGATTCTTTGTCATATGTTCCGGTTATGTGAACCCACTGGTTTCTGGATACGTTGTTGATTATTGCTTTCCGGAGACCGTTATTTGTATTTACATAAAATCTTAATTCTCCGCCGGAGTAGAGTTCAAGCCACCAAGAATCGTCGTAATCTCCGTGAGTTAACGGAATAGCACTATCTGAACTGGGATAACTGTCTATATTCATCCAGGTGGAAACGGTGACTTCGCTAGTGACGTCAAGACTGGCATCGTCTGGAATCCTTACGAAGTCGTTAACCCCGTCAAGTTCAATAGCATTGCCGTATTTTCCTGATTTTTTCTTATCTCCAGCTGGATTACCCATAAGTTGATAGGAGTGGAGCTCTGCCTTATTCGGGTACTGGTAATTGGCTGTGAAGTTTGTCTGGATTTGTACGTATCGGGCGGAGGGAAGAGAGCTTATATCGAATAAATGATCCCCATCACTTAGACTTACAGTGGTCGAACCATCTACAGTGCTGTGATCGGAATCGGAATCAACTGTCACCGTTGCATCAATTGATTGCCCAGGTGTAATGGTAGCGTCCGCTCTGAGATCAGTTAGTTCAGTGGTTTCACCCAAGTCTCTCCAAGCGGTATCATGCTGACCGGAAGTGAAACCGATTCTAAGATCGTCCACATACCATCTACTTTCAGCAGCAGCATTCGTTTCAAGCAAGCCTACATCTACGTCGGTGTCTATTCTTACTCTCATTCGAATCTTGTACTGACCGGAAACTTCCCAATACGAGTCAGGTATGTTCACAGATCTATCATTCTGGGAGCCATTGTTCGTATCTACTGAGTCTAGAAGATGCGTAGTACCACTGGGGGTTTCAAGATAAATCCAGAGTTTAGATTGATTAATATTAGCGTCTCCATCCCCATGAGTATTGGAGTCCACATCCCAGTCGTAAGTTAGAGTTTGAGTGTTTTTCATACCCAGAGTATCGATATAGAACTGGTCTTCCGAATAACCATACCAATTTTTTGAGTCACTACACGACCCTACAGTAGCATCGCAACCGACACCTGAATAAAAGTAAGCCTTTTCATTCCTATACTTAGCGGTCCCACTACTTCCACTCTGTCCAAAAGTCCAATTATTACTGTCGAACTCGGGTTCTGCCGGGTAGACCCCAATCCCTACACTATTATTCCTCACGTAACAATGTTCATAAGAGGGTTTTTCTGTATAAATGTCATAATAATCCACCTCTGAAACGTTACTCCAATTCCGATCGGTCGACAAATCCGTCCTGACTTTCACGTACCGACCGGAGGCTAAGGACGAGATATCATGCCAACTTGTCCCGTTAGAAAGGTTTACGTTTACCGAAGATTCGTTTCCATTAGAGTGATCGGAATCAGGGTCGGTATATATTGTTGCACTTATCGAATCCCCACTACCAATGTTGGCTTTTGCTTCTAAACCACCCAGAGGCGTGTCCTCTCCCATGTCCGTCCATGGTGTTTCGTGCCATCCGGAGTCAAATCCTAGCCAAACACCGTCAACGTACCACTCCATTCCTACTGAGTCATTATTACCGGTGTTAACGTGGAGTGATAAGTCTATATGCGCGTGGGCTCGTATTGTATAGGTTCCAGAACCTGACCAATCCGAAGAACTAACGTTAAATGTCACAGTTCCAGTACCGTCGCTGGATTTTGTTCCGGTACTACCAGAAGCTATTACGCTACCGCCCGGATCTATAAGTTCAACCGTTAGACTACCTGAAGCACTGTCATCCCCATCATTATTCCATATGTTTGCTTCCCAGTCAAAAGATATAGTCTCATCACCGACATCATCAACATCGACATAGAAACTATCCTCTGCGTAACCGTCATCGCTTGTACTTTTATCTACAGGATGACACGGGTCTCCTCCCGACAGGCTTGAACTCCAATGTCCTCGATTCCCAGAGTACCCGTATGAATCGGTGGTGCTGCCCGAGAAATCCCAATTCGATCCATCAAATCTGGGCTCTGGGGGATAAATTCCAAGTGAAACTTTGCTATTTCTTATATGGGCGTGGGAGCTTGAACCTGTATCCGAATTATAGTCAAATGAGAAAATGGTAGGTGACCATTCTGAATTGCTGGTCAATTCTATTTCGTGTCGAATCTTACCATTATTTTTGTAGTCTGTTTCGTCGAAAACTTTTTCATCGTCGGGGCTTTCGAACTTCCAGAAACCAATTAGGTCTTGAGATTTTAAAGACGTGACTTCGGGCGTGTCGTATGTGATTTCATACCTACTGAGAGTAGGTGAATTTGGTGTATTAGAAGAAGAAAGCTTGGATATCATTCTTATATATTTTCCGTCTTTGAGTTTGGAGAGATCTTCCTCGTATGAACCGTCAGCTAATCCTAGCTTAGTTGATGACACTCCGGAAAGATGTCTGGAGTCATCATCTACCTCTATCGTTGTATTTATACCCTCTCCGCCAGCTATCGAGGTTTGGTAGTTAAGATAATTCCAATCGACAGTAGCTCCCATATCCTGCCAAGCTGTTACGTGTTTTCCTTCCGTATAAGAAATGTAAAGGTCATCCACCTGCCATGTGAACTCATCAGAATCGCTACCAAACCACCCAGTCGACGCTGCTACGCTAATATCAGTACGAATCCGAACATAATACCTACCTGGTGACGAAAAGGCGCTCGTAACATCCCAAGTAACAGTGCCCGAACCCGAACCTGATACAGCATTAGAATAGGTGGGTGAACCCCAACCGGAACTTTGCTGATCATTGATCTTAATCCTAAGAGTAGGCACGCCGTCACCACCCCCACTACCATCGTACCAGAATTTCAATTCCTTATCCAAAGAAGCGTCCTCTACGTAGAAAGAGTCTTGAGCGTAACCTTGGTGAGAACCGCTGCTATCACAACCGGTAGGAGGCCACCAACAAGTACCAGTCGATGTCCTTGCATGAAATTCGGCATGTCTACTGTCGCCGGATCCTCTATAACTTGCATAACCTTCATCTAAGTCCCCAGATTCGGAGTCCCAAAAGTCCCAATCCCAACCGTCGAATTTCGGTTCGGGTACAAGTTGTTTTAACTCTAGTTTTCCACCGAAAGCAGTCAATCCATGTAAGGAGTTTATATAAATTTCGTCAACGACTCCGTGGTCTCCTCCACCGTTCCCGCCGACAAGGCGAAGTCTTATCTTATTATTGGGGCTTAGCCAATCATCTGGAATGTCGTAAGTGAATTTGCCGTCTTCATTGTGGTAGGAATTAATCGTGTGCCAACTACCCCCATCATAAAAGTCCAAATGTCCATCCTCGCTGGCATCGTCCATACTCCAAACATCCATATAAGCAGTAATACTTACATCGCTCATCCCTGAGAGATCCAGCTTGGGAGATACCGCAATATCGTCCCCATCAACTCTCAACCCATACCTACCCTTACAGTGACTGTCAGTAAGACCCGTCTGGGGATCACTGTCATTATAAATGAAATTCCAATCCGAGACATCTCCATCTTCAAACGTCTCTGTATACCCTTTTCGCCAGTCTGACGTAGCTGACCAGAGCAACTCTTTTCCAGGCTCATGGAATGGGGTAGACCCTAAACCGAACCTTCCTGCAGCCCACTCGTTTCGATCCTTCCACGTTTCAGCGGACTTCTCAGTAACTCCAATGCTTTTAACCCTCGGTGAAAGAGTAGTATCGCTGGTGTTCAAGTCCAACACGACTCTCACATATGGATAGTCATCAGCCAATCCGGAAATATCATAGTAATTCTTACCATTCCTCAAAACCCTATCCACGGAATCTGCTACCGTCGAACCGTCAGAAGAAACCTGAACTGTAGCGGTAATGCCCTGATTCGGACTAATTACCGTATCTGCAGAGAGAGTCTTAAGCGCCGCATCATTATCAAACTCTCGCCACTCCGTCCTATAAGTAGCGGAGCCGTACCCTCCCTGTAGCCAAAAGTCATCATAATAAGCTCCTGAACTTGGAGTATATACACCGACGTATCCGCTCGAATGGGTTGAGTCGCTGTTATTAAGAAATACACCGTTAGACTCCTCTTTACTGACCAAACTGTTCCCTTTTGCTACGAACTTCAAAGGATAGAGTGTATTTTCATAGTAATTGGCACTTTCGGACCGTGTCCACTGCCACGACCCTCCAGAGCGCTCTCTTAGACGAGCTATATTCCCGCCGTTATCTAGATAGAGTGTGTAAAAATTACTAGAGTCTTCGACTCTCGTGGCTATACCGGTGTTTCCTCCCTTCATTTCCGTCCTAGTTTTAATTGTAGAATCAGCTAGAGAGCTTGAATCAACATTCGGATCATCATAAACTATCACTCCTCCATTTGTAGCTTTCAGTTCACCCTCGGAGGTGGTAGTCCAGCTGCTTCCGCCGAGAGGACTCCAGTTGGATAAACCATCTTCAAAGTCGTCGTAGAATCCGATTCCTAACTCCCCATATCTTACATAGTACTTATTACCTGATCCGGATTCCCAATCAGAAGTTGATCTCCACTCCGCATGTTTTGTCTTGGTATCCAGCCGTAGGCTATCTCTCACTGCTCGTGTGTCAGCTTTATTCCCCGCATCCCATTCTTCTGTAGAGGACACTTTCCAATCCGATGCGTCGAATGTTTCTTTCTTGAATTTTTCAAGTTGGTAATGGAAATTTTCCCAAACGAAATCAAAGTTTCTGGCTGTAAAGTTATCTAACACGTTTTCTCCTCGGAATTTTAATCCTCTAGCGGAAAATGTGTTCGCAAAAGCGTGGAAATTATCTCGATGGAGGATGAAATTATCAAACCTTGCCGAGGGTCCGAGAATATCGAATAATCCTTTTATCTTCATATCATCAGAAACCACTCCACCGTTTTCAAGAGTTCCATACATCCAGTTTGAATCATAACCTAAACTTTCCATCTCTAAATTATCCAAACTCACCGGGCCTAATTCCAACTCTTCAAGACCTAGATTTTCTACAAATAGATCATCTTTAAATTCAAAGTGTAATTCCTTTCCAGTTAGGGCTAATCTCTCCCATTGCGCCATAATTCCGGCACTCACATCGGTGGAGAATTTTCGGATTGAGGGTGACTTTTCAATACTATTGCTAGAGAGGTCGAATTTAACTCTTCCATACTGGGCTTCTGGAAGACCTCCAAGACCGTGAGATTCGGTTCCGCCATGTATTTCACTAGCGGGAATATTTTTGGTTCCTTTGACTATCATGTCCCATTTCGCGCCGTGGATTGTTCCATCGTGGGAGAAATCAGACCCATCCTTTGCAGTTCGGGTTCCAACACCATTTTGGAATGACCATGAGGCCACAAGACCTTGTGGGACTGGTTTGTTTTCGTATAGGTCGGAAACTTCGTTTTCGTTTAGAGTTCGTCTATATATTTTAAGGTCGTCTATTTTTCCGGGAAAACTCCGATTTCCGTTAGCGTCTTCGGCACCGATGATTAGGGGGTCTTGGTCTATGTCTATCGATCCTGTTTCGAAAGAATTACTACTGTTTCTTTGTTGGTTGTCCACATAAATTCGAGCTTCTCCTGAACCAGCGTCATAAGTATAAACGAAATGTGTCCATTTTCCAACCATATTAGAAGGGTCATAGTTTGAGTCCAGCTTCTGTCTTTGACCTCTGATGTTGACGGAACCTGAAAGTCCTCTTGAGTCGCTTTCTAGCAATACGCCATATGGGTCGAAACCTCCTTTCATCGCAATTCCTTTCCACTGTGCCGGATCTTTCCGTAGATATAACCATCCCGCAATAGTTATCCTGTCAGTAATATCCAGAGAATCCTCATCTGGAACTTCTACATAATCATTCGAACCATCGAAATTAAGATTCGGATCGTCCGAAACCTCCACTTGTGCAGAGATTGCGGTGTTAGGATTCCAAGAATTCGAGTTCCAAGTAGGACCATGAATATATCCATTATTATTGCTGTTAGAAGCCTCGTCATAAGCTGTTGTACCCCCACCCTCATCGAATGGCCAATGACCGACGAGTCCGTTAGTTATGTGTTGATTTTCGTGAAGGTCTTCAACTTCGGTTTGAGATAGGGCGCGATTATAGATTCGAACATCATCTATTTGACCATCCCAAACATCCCCCGTTGATTTCCGGAGTCCTATATAAAGATTTGCAGTATTACTTGCAAGATTTCCACTTATAGTAGTGGATTTGATCAAGTTACCGTCTTTATATACTCTCATCTCTCCCGTAGAACTATCATAAGTACCTGCTATGTGGTGGAATTCATCCAAATTCAAACTTATATCCCTGAGAGATGACGAAGTATCAGTTGTCGTAACGTACCAATTAAATTCCTTATCACCGGAATCCTGATATAAAGCATAAGTTTCATTGTACCTTTTGTCAACGATTCCATTATACCCGCTTCCAACATTTTCTAAACTTACCCAAGCAGATACTGTAATACTATTTGGATTTAAACTCGCATCATTAGGAATTCCAACATAATCACTAGTCCCATCAAATTTGAGTGAAGGGTTCAGCACTGAAGAGGTTTTTAAACTGTTAAATGATACTTTTCTGTCGTAGTCATGTACTGTTGACTGGAAAGAACCATTTTGATTCTTATAAAGATCTTTTATTTCTTGACCTGAAAGATGTCTATCATATATTTGAAATTCGTCTAATTTTCCTGTGTGGGGGCCATATCCGCCGTTGGACCAAGCTGTTCCTGCGTTGATAGTTCTATAATCCCCAAAAGGTATGTTATTATTGTGAGATTTTGGACTTCCAATTTGTTGACCGTCTAAATAAAGATAAATGTTCGAAGAATCCCACGTAACGACATAGTGATGCCATTGACCGTTGTAAATGTTCTGATCTCCCCAATCCCAATAATAATTGCTCCCACTATTCCTAGCTATGAGTCCACTTCTACCACTTGAACCACTTGATGGTCCTAAAAGACATACTTTATAAAATCCTGCGGGATAGATATTTTGACTGACTTGAGAGCCCATTTCACCGTTTATCCAAACTGATATTGCACCGTTACTAGGAACGGGAACTGAGTCTGTGCTTTGAACATAATCATCATTTGAACCGTTAAAGTAGAAAGCGTCGCTACCGAGAATTCCTACTTCTCCTCTTGATGCACCGTAGTTTGTTCCGTTATTACCTTCTCCTGAGTAATCCTTCACACTTCCTTCTTCCTTGTCGAACCTCCAATAACTGGTAAGACCCTCTTTTGAATCTCCGTCGCGATATCCGAGTTCTAACTCGCCTTCTGGCGAATCCGCTTCCACATTATCCATAACACCTTTTTCCCATTCGGATTCAGAACCCACAGCCCAGCTCACAACTGGTCCTAAACCGACTCGGTCAACTGAGGATTTGAAACCGGTCCAGTTGGCGAGGAGGTCGTTCATATTGTATTCGATTCCTCGAGTGTCTGCTTGTATGTCTTGAACTTCTATCACAGCGTTATCCGAAGTTAGGCTTTTCCAAGAAGTCAACACTTTTCCAGGGTCATTAACTCTCACATTTGGAAGTTTTATGTCGAGATTATTTATTCTAAGAGACCCTTTCCCGGAAAATAACAAATAACGGTCAACATCCCACCAATCCTCCTTCGTGTCGACTTTATAGTATTGATGGTCTTTTAGACTCGGTTTATCCCTTATCCCCCATTCTGGATCTCCTTGAAGGACTCCCCGATTATTGTTTCCGGATAAATCATAAGCCCTATCGCCTTGACTCTCATCCAAAGGCCAATATCCAACTAAATTGTTTTGAATGTACTTGTCTTTGTTGTAAATGGATTGGATTTCGTTTTCTGTAAGCGCATTGTTGTAAATATATAAATCATCGAGTGATCCGTTCATCCATTCACTCGGACCCACAGTACCGTTATAACCGGACGCTTCTGACCCGGTTCCAATGAATCCGTATCTAGTTGTTCCCGTTCCTAAGTTTGTTCCGTCAGGATATGGTTCTGCTGTGGCATCTAATTTTCCATCCACATACAGTCCCATCTCTCCAGTGGAAGAATCATAAGTTGCAACTAAATGGTGCCATTCACCATCATTGACTTTCGTGTTTCCAACCATGCTATGGTTTCCTGCACCATTGCTCGCCGTTATCCAAGCTGGGTAGCCCTTACTTCCTGCTCCATCCCATGAACTCCCTATGGCGAATCTCCAATATTCGTTGGCATCATAAGATGAGATTATTTGATAGTCCGAACTGGTCGTTTTTACCCATGCTCCTACCGTTATTTCCGATATTCCCCCCGCAGTATCATAGTGTAGGTCTTGAATTGCCCCATAATCACCAGAGCCGTCGAAATTAAGTACTGGTTTTGCTTGTATATCAAATCTTTCTTTTCCTCCGTCTAGTGCTCTGACGGTGGTGTCCGTTATCGTTGTATGGTCAGTATTGTTATCCACTTTGATTACTGCTGCTGCTCTGTCTCCTGAGGAGAGTGTAGAGTTAGATTCTAAGTAGTTTATCCAATCTTCTTGGTCGAGATCTTTCCAACTGCTGAAAGAGCCAGAGACGTTTTTTTGGTTATAAGCAGAGAGTAAATCAATATCGTCTATACCTGCATTCAAGTCGTCCCAGTTGAGTTTGTCCCAACTCATACCTTTCATTTCTTCTAAATCCAGATTGGTCAGATTAACGGAAAGATTATCTAGATAAAGAGCTAATTGACCACCCCACCGTTTAGTAGATGCATTCACGTTATATTCATGAACCTTAGGGGTTTTTAGGGGATCTGAAGTTGAAAGGTTGGTCACTATTCGTAAGTATTTAGCTGGTTCTAAATCAGATAGGTCATAGGTATGACTTCCGTCTTGTAAGTCTATGGCTTTACTATCGGTCCAGTTTGCTCCGTCTTCACTTGAAATAATTACAGCTGTAGCATTTGTATCAGCTGGAATACCGGCATTTACTTGTATATTTTCCCAAACAACGTTTCCACCCATATCTCGCCATTCTGAAGTGTGAGTTCCACTATCATAGTAACCGGAAGCAAATTTTACATTTTCAATCCTCGACGGTGCCGTATCCTTATCCCCATATTTCCAATAAAGATCACAAGACCCTCCACCAGTACCCGTATCATAATCGATGCCCAATACGGTTATGGTAATATCAGAATAATTATTTCCATAAAGCTCAGTGTGGATATCCCATGAAGTCGGTTCGATAATCCGAGCGCCACTAGGCACATCGGAACTGTCTAGTGTGAAATTGTAAGTATTCGATGAGTTAGTCTTTCCATGAAGTGACGCAGACGCCTTGTACTCCACTACAAGATCCTCTCCAGCTGAAGGATCAATTTCAACTTCATGAGGATAAGTCCACTTATGAGCATATTCTCCCCTCATTGAAGTCACGCCCTTATCAAAGAAACCTCCGGGTCCCTTCAACTGTGCTATCCATTTATCATCTTCCTCAACGAGAATATCCGATCCACCAGAGACATAAACCTCATCGAGCCAACCATAATTATGAGGCCAACCATCCCCGCTGTAAAATTGTACGGTTTGTTCATTGTTGGGTGGGGTTGTGGTGAGGCTGCTTCCGTCAGAATCAAACCACAATGCTCCTTCCCATACAGTATTTGTGTCTAGCCGGAGGGAGCCATTGGGACCTCTAGTTTTTTGTGATGTGCCTTTGAACCAGTCTTGTTCTTCGTTCCAAGTTTCTGTGAATTCGGTCGGGAGTTTTGTTCTTAGATCTTTCACATTTTCTATAACAAATGAGTCGAAGTGGCCACTTTCCATGGCTGTGAGTCCGCTCATATTTCTTAGTTGTAGGTTGTTCAAACCCATGTCAAGGTTTTTAAGGTCTACTTGTTGTTTGTTTTGGGTGCCCATGAGAGGTATTGGAACGTTTGCTCCGGAGTCTATGTTTAAACCTTGTAGGCCTATGTTTAGTTTGTTCATGTCAAATTTTTCAAACTCCATGCTTTCGGACCATATATTTCTAATATTTAGGGTGTCCATATTCAAACTCAAATCGTCTAGACCTACTCCGACTTCAGAAATGTCGACGTTGAAGTTCCTCAAATGTTTCAAGTCTAATTGGCCTACGTCCACGATTTCTATTTTCATTGGGCCGAAAGCTGCCGGGTGTGAAACTTCTGGAGGGTCCCCCCAGTTAACACCGGGTTCGGGTCCCATGTGTTTTACTAGTAGGTTGTTGGATTCCATTTCTAGTTCGTCGAAGTTGAATTTTTGACCCATCATGCTCATGCCGAAATCTTCTTGAAGGTGAATATTTAGGTAGTTGATTTCAGCTCTTTCTAAAATCATGGTGCCGAGCATTCCTCCAGAGTCATTGTCTGCTGGCCATGAGCTGTCGATAAGTCTGGAATCTATTTGTCCTAGTGGGTAGCCTAATCCTTCTATTACTAAACTGTCTAGCGTTATGTGGGTGAACCATTGCAGCTTCATTGGGTCTTCAACGTTGACACCTAATTGACCGCTATGAAAATTGATATGGCCTAAGGGGCCAAGGGTGAGGGTATCGTAGCTGGTACCATCACCCACAGGAGAAGGACCACTTCCACTTATTCCCATATAGGAACCTTCCCAAAGTCCCGTTAAATCGCACAATCCCATAGTGCTACCATTAGCCATCAAAGTTGTACCAGGACCTGGATCAGGATCAGTACTAGTCTTTCCAAGGTAGTAATCCTCAATCTCTCCATCCAGCTCCGCCCTCAAACCCCCAGAGAGAGGGGAGCTAGAATCCTGATTCATTCGTCCTATTTGTAGAACAGGTGGCCCAGGGTTTCCAGCAATGAGATGTTCTTCCACTTGTATATCTAAATCTTTTCCAAATTCAGATCCAGCTCCAAGCGAGCCACCTGTCATATGATCTACGAAAACACCGAACATATCTAACAAAGTCGGGTCTCCAACGTTCTCCACACCTGCACCGATCTCATTGGTCTCGTCTTCGAGATAGTCACTTTGGGTCGGGTTTCCACGGTCCAGTCCGCCCAGCCCAGCATGGGAAAAGAAAAGAAAACCTATGGAACCTGATATTGAGAATAAAATGATTATAATTACGGAGAAAAAGACATTCTCCTGGCTGGGGTAAGCGTTTTGCCTAACCGACTGATTAACTGGGGTTTCCCCATCTGAGTTGGGCATTTTATGACCTGAGTTGGACCTTTTTTTGGGACTGGACCTTGAATCCTAACTAATCCTAACCGATTCTATCTCAATCGGATTGTGAAACCTCATAACGATATGTCACCGTCCCTCTTTCACCAGTTGGTGAGTCTGATTTAGTAATTGTATAAGATATCTCAACTCCATCCAGTCTCGGAGCTTCCTCGGAATTCAAGAAGTAAACTTTGTATTTCACATACCTATACCCACCACGCCCACCAACAGACCTTGTGGCCTTATGGGAATAAGGTGAAGAATCGTGATAATAAGTCTGACCGGTACCATCAGGCCCCACAAAACCACTCCAATCCGAACCATTCTCAGAGTAAGCAATCTGAATTCTAATATCATCAAGACCGCTACCATACCATTCCAATTCATCATATTCAACATTCTTTACCTCGCCATCACCAACATTCTGGTAAGTATCAAAAACAGGAGATACAAATGTACCCGCAACCTCCATCTCCGAACCAGCCTGAAGATCCGAAATAAGCTTCCTTGGCCCGCTCAAATCGAAGACAGAAGCTCCATCCATCTTCATACAATCCCAATAAGACACTGACTCAGAACCCACAGTCAAACGCACTGAGGAAATATTATTTATATTCTGCTTGAATTTAATATCGGAAACAGAGTTAGTAATCCCGTACTCTAAACCTTCCAAAACCAAGTCATAAGTATGAGTAGAAAAATCAATATTCTCTAGAGTAACTTTAGTCCATTGAGAACCATAATTAGTTACAGCCACTCCTCCTACCGTACCATCATCCGCCATTATAAACCCGGACGAAGTATAACCCCCCCTCTCTATTTTAGTTGTTATAACAGGACCTTCCCTCTCCCCAGCTCCTTGGAAACTAGTTCTCATCTCCTTTGCAACATCCATCGGACGAATATAGAAACTGATCCGATTTGGTTTCACAGGATTAGACAATTTTTTTCCGAAACTCCTCTTACCCTTGTTGCGAGAAGATTTAACCCCTCCTATACCTTTTATAGCGCAACTCCCAACCGCGGATATATCGCCTTGAACTCTAAAAGGTACATCTGTACCACTTTCCTGAGCAGTTGAAGACTCAGAAACATTCAAAACTATTTGAGAATTTGAATCCGATCCTTCTATAGAGACATTATCTAAAGTTCCTCTCTCAAAATCCTCTGAGTCTTCCTGACTCCAAGTATAACTAACTTCTTCAAATACTGTCTCTGAAGAACTAGCAAAAGGTACCGATATCAAGATACCTGTAACTGCAGAGATAAGTGTGAGAAAAACCAATAGTATAGAAAGAGTAGTTTGAGCAGAATTTCCCTTTTTGCCAAACCCACCACCTGCTGATTCTTTAATTCCTTTTCTCGATTGAGTATAATCTCCATTATGGATACTTTCATCTGAAGATGTTTGCAATAAGCACACCTGGGCTGGGACCCTATTTTGGACTGGACCATGTACATTTGGTGTGAATTATCCCTAATAAAGCTTCACTAACACCGTTAATGGTTGTTAATACTTATAAGTGTACTTATAAAGTTTTTAAAACATAAGGTATTACCCAAAAAGGTCCCAACTCAGGGACTTATTTATAAACCCCTTTATAAATGAAAATTGAAAAGAATCCGATATTTTCAAAAAAAGTTCATTTTCCATAATTATATTCTCCTAAATCCTTTATTATTTTCATAATTTTCTTAATTTTCTTTGCAAGGACTCTATTATCCTATTTCATTCTCGATCCGTGCTCTTCATTCTATACCAATGCACTTCACACTACTATTTTCTTC
Source organism: Hadarchaeota archaeon (SeqCode) (assembly GCA_964608515.1). Taxonomy (GTDB): domain Archaea; phylum Hadarchaeota; class Hadarchaeia; order Hadarchaeales; family JAGGTB01; genus CAYLJV01. The sequence continues at coordinate 49,557 of CAZSNS010000003.1, read as the reverse complement.
TTTCCCAGCTCAGGGTGCTCGTCCATTAAGGTCCTTATGCACCTATTAGTAATGGGATGTCCAGTCCCGTTCGGTCCCAACTCAGGTCTGGTAATTATTATTCCATTAAAGGTATTTAAACCTTTCGCAGAACTCGTTATATAGTCATATAAACTTATTCACTTAAGTTATCACTAAAGTTGATGAAAAAGAAAAAAGTACACAAGAGAAAACACAAATGCAATGGAATAAAATCAAAAAGAAAGTGATAGCACCTATCAAAAATTCATTGCCCGGAAAACTTCCAACTGTAAACTAAAAAGATAATCAACGTCAAAAAAACAAGAGATAAAAATCCTACAAAAATGTAAAGAAGAGAATAACTATCACCGTTATCACCGTTCTCTGGTTCAGAAATATCAATAAAAACTCCAAATTTACCGAGATTTTCCACTGAGACAGTTACAGTATTATTTTCACTCCGTACCATACCACCAACAGAATACCAATCTGAATCGAATTTATAAATCCTTGAATTATCCTCAACCCCCCCGTTCGGAATTAAACTATCATCATATGGCAATGTAATCTGAATCGGCAAATCTGAATTTAGATTTTCTGGAGAAAAAACAAAACCTGGACCAATAAGTTTGAGACCTTTTGGAGAAATCTCACTAACTCTTTCCATGGTTATTTTGGTTTCGTCCTTAAGTGCTCCAGCCGGAATACTTATCTTGGCTTTTTTGATTTCTATAGTTCCGCCAGAAACAGGAATTATTTTACTTTTTTTCGTCCTGAAAAAATGAGCAACCACAGTTTTATCCGAATCTATCAATATTTCTCGTGGGTTTCTCGAACCCGATAAATCGCCAGACCAATAATCAAATTCGTATGAGGGTTTAGGCTGAGCCTCGATAAGTACACTTTCGCCTTCGTAATAAGATCCGGCTCCAGAAACCGTACCTGCATTTTCCGGTTCCGTAATTAGAGTCAAGGAATATTTTTTTGAAGTACTTTTCATCAAAGGATAACTGTCTTTATTTCCCGATCCATCAATATTATATGAACTATCTCCAATCCCATCGCTTCCGGAAAGATTTTGATTTTCCCCATTTTTTTGGTCCTGACCCGGGTAATCACCCCAATAATTCCCTCCGGAAGGATATCCGTTATCCCATTGATTAACGCCATTATCATATGCTTGTGAATTCTCCCCCCCATTATTTCTAAAGTTATTGTGATGAATTACATTTTTCTGAGTTCTAGACGCAAAATAAGCTCCATAGTCTTCGTTGGCAAAAATATTATTACTCACTACAAGATTTCCTTGGAGAAAACTGTATGAAGAAATACCAATTCCATAACCTTGATTTGAACTTATGATATTATTTTTCACAAGTGTATGTTGAGAAGCAAGAAGAAAAACTCCTGAATGAACCGCTCGGTATTTTTCCGAAGGATTTTCAACATTTATAATTTTTTCATATATTTTGTTCCCATTTCTCGCAATAGTATTATTAATTATCCTATTATTCTCCGAAAAAAATGTAGTAATACCAACAAGCCCATTTCGCAAAATCTCATTATTATGAAAATTGCTCTTCCTTGCTGAGTAACCCACTACCCCCCCTATATAATTCGATTCAATATCATTCCTTGTCAGAGAAATTTTAGAGGAATTATCAAGAGCTACTCCGCCAAAATTAAATCTAATCAAATTATTTTTTAGTTCAGCATTTTTCACATTTTCAAGACGAACACCATAATAATTATCAAAACCATCCCCTCTCACACCAGCATTTTCGATTAAATTATTCTCAATCACAAAATACTCTCTAGTATTTTTTATCAAAATGCCAGGACCATCCTCAGAACCAATCTTCCAACCACTAATAACGTAAGGATCATCAACAGTCCCTGAACCAGAAACAACTCCCTGAGCCTCTGTAAACTCACCATCACCAGTAATACGAATTGACGACCTAGCTTCCCAATCATCGGCCGCATAAGCCGAGGAAACAAAGATAGTGCTAATAAGGAAGATTGTGATTAGGAATGAAGCGGCTGTTAAAATTTTTTTTCTCTTTGACAACATGATATTTTCCATTACCTTTTTACCATTTACAATGTACATTCTGAAAAATAATCCTTCTCATTGCCTTTACAACAACTCTTAACCGAAAATTAAAAAGAAGACTACCCAACATACTTTTAAGGGTATTAATTTTTTTCTACAACATCCAAGCCCTTAAACAAATCTCCAAGCTTCACCTTATAACTTCCATCTTTACCAATACTAAATTCAAACTCGACGTTCTTACTTTCTCCAGGTTCAAAATAGAGATTTTTTGATATTACCTCTTCCCCTAAAGCATGCCCGAGCACGCCTGGAACAGTAACTTTCAAAATAACGGCTCTTCTACCAGATGATTCAGTAATATTCTTGATATCTGCTTCCACTGGTACCGATTCATTTGCTGAAACTTTTGAAGAACTTAATTTGAGATTTTCTATATTTATATCAACTGGAGATCCTAAAGCGTAAAGATGGGAATCATCCAATTCCCATACCGAGGAAGATACATAAACCGTATTATCAGAAATAGCTGGAGAAGTAACCACATAACCAGGATCGTCTTCACCACCTATCGTGTTAAAAGTCCATATCTCCACCCCCTTCCTAGCATCAAGAGCATAATATGACCCGTCGTATGAACCTATGAAAACTTTGCCATCAGCTACGGCAGGAGATGAATAACCAACTCTATAATTCGTTTTATAATCCCACAAGATACTACCGTTTTCAGAATCCAAAGCGTATACGTAATAATTATAACAGCCGACATAAACCTTATTATCCCAAATCGCTGGCGAGGAATTAACAAATTTTCTTCCACCAACATCGGGCATTTTTTTACCCCATATCTTTTCTCCTGAAGAGGCATCAAGAGCATAAACTGTACCATCTCTAGAACCTACATAAACCGTGCCATCTTTTACTGTGGGAGATGAATGGACTAAATCGCCTGTTTTGAAAGACCAGTTTAAATCTCCACTCTCCGCCTCTAAAGAGTAAACTTTATCGTCCCGAGAACCGAAATACACATTCCCATTCCAAAAAGCAGGGGAAGAAGTTAGTATATCACCTGTCTCAAACGTCCAAACCTCCTCACCAGAACCAGCATCCAACGCATATACCCGATTATCCCTAGATCCGACAAAAACCCGACCATCAGCAACAACAGGAGACGAATCAACACGTGTATCTGAAAAAACCGTATTTTCGCTTCTCTGAGTAGTTGTTGAAACGATCGAGGGGAGAAAACCTAAAACAAAAAACAATACGACAAAAAACAATAAAACCAAACCTTTCCTTGAAAAAACACCAAAGCGTTTCAAAATTAAAAATAATAGTAAAAAAGTCGCTGAAACGAAAAATAATAATTGTAAAATATAAATTCCCAATTTACCTAATTTTGAATAAGCCTTTTCCAAAATGCTTGATAGAGAAAAAACTATACCATTTTTCCCCACTTTTCCCGTCTGATAAGACCATATTTTAGCACCATCTTCTGCACTAAAGGCATAAACTTTACCATTCCACGACCCAACATACACCTTTTCATCCTTAATTGCTGGAGAAGAGAGAAGCCGATCCCCCATACCAGTGGAAGGAAATTCAAACCCACCCCAATCACCAATAGAACTTGACCAAACCCGCTCACCAGTTTCAGCATCTAAAGCATACAAATTACCGTCATGAGAAGCAAAATACACCTTCCCATCAGAAACTGCTGGAGAAGACGAAATAACATCCCCAGCCTCAAACCCCCAAATCGGATTACCCTCACTAGGCGCAAAATCTTCCACAAACCCCATATGTTGGACATCATGACGATACATCGACCAATCATTCTCCTCAACTGAAGCAGCTGTAAGATTAGCGGAAAAAAGGAAAAGTAGGGAAAAAGCACAAACTACAATCATAATCTCTTTTTTCATGAAGTAAATTTTGTCTCCCCTATCATTTTAAACATTCTTTCCCCGGTGGGTAAAACAATTTTTTTCTGGGTTCTTAAGAATTCGGACAATAGTCTTGTTTCGTTGCTACTTTGCTAAGAAAAGAGAATAGACAGTTAATTAGAACTTATTTTATGCTAATTCGAAGTTACAATCCTGTTATATTTTTCAAATATAATTCTTTTTCAGAACTTTCTATTTTTATTAAAACACCCGTATCCTTATCCACATATATAAAAGAATTACTTGCGGACTCTTTTATTTTATAAGTTTCAAACTCTCCGGCTGGTACAGTAATATTTTCACTAGATTCGACCGTCATACTATCCGAACATTGAGTTTCAATAGAACAGCTAGATACATTAAATGTCTTACCGACAGATAAAGTTTTGTTCTTCCACCAAGCCCCTATATACGGAGTGGGGCCAATAAGTTGATTTCCTTGAAATTCCCCATTTTCTCCTGTAGATTTGAAATACTTGCCAGTATCATGATTAATAACATAGTATTGATCATTAGTGGTCTCATACCGCCAAACATTGCCTTTTTTACCTACATAAACGAAAGCCTCTTTTTTACCGAAACCTGCCCTCACCCGGAAAGTATCCTTTCCTAAAACAGCATTTTCCCCAGTAACCTCAACCGAGAAAACGGCTCCACCCGAAGACTCGTATATTAGTTCTTGCCCAATTTGGGAAGGAAAAGTATTTGAAAAGGTTCCTCCATCACCCCCTCCATCTTGATCAGGAGAGTTCCCAGATCCATTTCCTTCCTCAATGTCTTCTCTCAAAAATATTAAATACGCTCCACCTATTACTGCAGCTATCACTATTAATATGGACACTATCACACTAGTGGCACTCACTCCTCTACTTCCTTTTTCATGATAGTTATTTTTCTCCCGAAACATATTCTCAGTACCAATTATTAGATGGACCTTTAATAAAAATCAGTGGAGGAAAAAAGCAAAAAATTTACCTTCCTCTAAATAAATGAAAATATTTGCTTTAAAACTAAAATTAAAACTTTATACCCCCTAAAGATATAACAAACCGAAAAATATTATCTTCGAATTCTTACAAGATTTTAATTTTTTTGGAAAACTTAAGATTATTTCGCAATTTTTAACCTAAAATTCCGGTAAGAATAAATAAAATGATGTGAGGAGTTCAAAATTCTTAAAAAAATATTTAATTTAAGAGGCTGGAGCTTTTTTTTATTCAAAAGACTAAGCTGGCTCTTACCAGTAAGCTACTACATCATATTAGTACAAGAAAAATTCAACTTCAACTTCTTAATCAATTTTCTCATATTACTAGTCGGACTTGGACTCTCATTCTTCTGGGGAACGACTCTAAATGATCTTTACGATAAAAAACTCGATCTAAAAGCAGGCAAAAATACCGGAATTACAAGATTCTCTAAAAACGAAGGAATAACGATCCTATCAATATCAATAGCTATTTCACTCTATATAACATGGAGACTGCTTGGAAGTTTCATAATACTTCACTTACTAGGCATCCTATCCGCTATACTTTACTCCCACCCAAAATTCAGGTTTAAAGAAAAAGGAATTTGGGGCCCGATAGCAAATAGTTTTTCAGAACTTACTCTTTTTTTACTCATAATCACTTTTCTGGGATATTTCGGAGTCGATGTCTTGATATTCTCTGTTCTTTATTGGACGATTTGCTTCGTTGATCTTGTAAATCATCAAATTATTGAAGATTATCAAACCGATAAGAAAACTGAAGTGAAAACATTAGCAGTAAAATATGGATTGGAGAAAACCGAAAAAATTTTGAAGAAAGCATCCCTCATCCCAGTATCTCTTTTTTTCATCCTCTCAACCTTTTTTGTTTTAAAGGTAGAGTATTTTTTTATAGTTCTAATCCCCCTGACAATACTATATCTAATCCATCCGAAAATTAATCCGGAAATAAGAGAGAAATACAAAGTTCCTTTGATATACGCGGATTTCATTAATATCGGAATGTTCGGAATCATACAATTTTGTTTTTCAGTAATTTTATTTTTCAAATACACTCCTTACTTATCTTTAATTCTCCTAACAAGTGTTTCAAACTACAAATTCCTCATAACCATTTTTCAAAGAGTCAAAAAACTCATCTAACAAGCGTCTTCCAAAACCCAACCAATAGAACCTCCTTTCCAAATTTATTTCACAAAACCAATAAACTTACAATAAGGAAATAGAATGAAAGTTGCTGTTGTACATGACAGATTAGACGTTAGGGGCGGAGCAGAACGAGTCGTTATCTCACTAGCAAAAGCATTCGATGCAGATATATTCACCTTACAATTCGATTCTGAAAACACATTCGAAAACGTAAAAAATGTGAACATAAAAGAACTAACATCAATAAAACTGAAAGAAGATCTCATCCCTTGGAGCTATCCCTTTTACCACCTCAGCGGCATGTTAAGATTTCTAACACTCGACCTTTCTGACTATGACTTAGTCTTCACCAGCGGCAAATTAGGCCACTTCAGCAAAGGTAAAAAAACAATTTGGTATTGCCATACCCCTCCAAGGTTTCTCTATGACTTAAAGAAATTCGTATTAGAATACCTGGAAGAAAAACACGGTCCGATTGCTAGAGGTTTGGCGGTTCCTTGGTGGAAAATTTGGAGAATGTTTGACACTTACGCTGCTGAGCTTCCTAACCGGATAGTAACGAATTCTAGGCAAGTTAAGAGAAGAGTGAAAAAATTCTACGGAAGAGAAGCTACTGTAGTAAATCCCCCTGTCAAAATAGAGAAATTTATCCACAAACAACCCGAAGATTATTTTCTCAGCATTCAAAGACCCAGTCCAGAAAAGAGAATTGAACTTCAGTTAAAAATTTTCGAAAAACTGGAAGATGAAAATCTGATAATGATCGGAGATTATGAAAACGAGAACTACAAAAGAAAAATCAGAAAAAAAGTAGAAAAACTAGAGAACGTAAAATGGATAAAACAAGTAAATGAAAAAAAACTGATAGACCTTTACTCTAAATGTAAAGCGGTTATTCAAACATCCAAAAATGAGGACTTCGGAATCGTTCCTATAGAAGCTATGGCTAGCGGTAAACCCGCTTTAGCTGTTAAAGAAGGAGGGTTTAAGGAAACAATTCTGGACGGAAAAACCGGTTTTCTAATAGAAAAACCTTATGTACAGAATTTTGTAAAATACCTGAAAGAATTTGATCCTTCAAAATTTAGTTCTAAAGAGTGCAAAAAAAGAGCCAAGGAATTCTCGGAAAAAAAATTCATAAAAAAAATGGAAAATAAAAGCAAATTTTGAAATATAAATAAATTTCCAAAAATCCTACAAACTGTATATTTTTCAATTTGTAGAGAAACAGAGGCTAATTACTATTTCTTATCTATTAAAATTCCGATCCACATTTAAGTGATTTATTCTCCCCTTTTAGAAAGAAAAATAAAGCTCTATTTATGCTTATTTTAGTAAAAAATCTTATTTTTGACTAGTAATCTTCTCTTTTTATTTTTAATTACTCTAATCATGACTTTGATTGTCCTTTTTGACTTCTAACCATGGTACTTCTATTAGTTCTTTATACTGCTCATCCGCTGGATGCCCAAACCTTCTTTCTCCAATTATTCCTTCTCCAAGCCTCTCTCCGTGATCAGAAGTAATTACAACAACTTTTTCATTTGAAATATTTTTTATAAGCTTTGAAGTGGATTCTAATACACGTCTTAAATTGTCCTTATACCCCTCTTTCATCCCCCCCACTCCTACCTGAGCGAAGGTAGCTATATCAGGGCCAACCGCCCCTCCTGCTTCAAGTCTAAACTGCCAAAACTTTTTTAATAGGAAAAGGGGGAGACTTCTCTCTAAAATTTGAGATGCCTTTTTTCTAAGTTTGAAGATGAAATTATTTTCATTATTTTGCGAAGATGACGGAAAAGGATTCTCTCCAGCTATCTCCAAGGATAGGGAGGGAAAATGAGGTTGGATGTACCAAGCTATTATCCTTCTTTCATCGTGGTTTTCTATCTCTTCCATTATCCGCTCAGTCATTACATCAGGACGTACCGTAGGCAAATCTTCGTCCCAATCGGATGACCAAACGTCGACTATCCTATGAAAATATTTACTTGCATTGAAATCTCTTACTTTTTTATATGAGTTAATATGGGGATTAGCGGATACTACTATATCATTCACGAAATATCCCTTTTCAATCACCCTTTTGCACCATCCATAAGTGTTCGATGCAGGTGAAATACCCTTAATTAATCTACCTTCAAGATAGTCAGAGTATATTTCTTTAAAATAATCGTATCTGCAATCGTCAAGGATAATTAGTATATCCCAATTTTCCCTGAGAATAAGATCCTTCTGATTTTCCATTTTCATCCATCGGATTACAATTTAGGTTAAACCTTTTTTCTTATTTTAATTTCTTTATCCCCTCACGAATACTTCATTGTTAATAGCGAGAAATGCATTCATGTCAAGCTTCTTTAAGAACACAAAACTTAGCTGGAACGTGATATAAAAGAATAAATTATTCTCCTTATTTGAGAAGCAAAATAAAGCTCTATTTAGTCTTCTTTTAGTAAAAATCATATTTATGACTAGAAATTTTCTCTTTTTATTTTAATTGCTTTTTTCATTAACTTTTTAATTTCGGGGTTTTTCATTGGTTCTTCTTTACCTTCCAAGCTATAGAGTTGGGATTCCTTGTTGCCAAATTCTACATATTTCAGCTGATTGGTACGGATATACTCTGCAGAAGTATGAATGGAAGAATTCATTTTTTCGATTAGTCTTTGAATATGTGGAATGGCTTTCCATTGCCCCAACGCAAATTCGTTTTTAATGCAAAAATCTTTAAAATTCCCTTTTGCCATCTCAAGAATCATATAAAAAATATTTTTCGTTTCGATTTGGTGTTTTATTCTTCTTGGTTCTAGGCTGGGGTGGTGAACTATTAGAGGAACTTTTAAAACCTCATCCCGCCAGTATCCATGAGATATGACTCCATCTTCTCCCAACATTTCTCCGTGATCTGCAGTGATAATTAAAACAGTGTTTTCAAGCAAATCGTTCGATTTTAATTGACTATATATTTTATTAATCTCGGAATCCAAGTAAAATAGACAGTTATCATAGATATTATTAAGCATGACCCATTCTTTTTCATTAAAAAGACTTTTTTCCTTTTTCCTCCGACTTAAAATCGCCTTTTCAAACCAAGAAGACCAAAAATCAAATCTTTTTCCAAAAATACCAGGTATGAATATTTTTCTTCTTCCAAATTTCTGATATTTTAAAGGAGGTTCGTAGGGAGCATGTGTGTCAGGAATATGTAAATACGCGAAAAAAGGAGAATGTTCTGACCTGTTTGAAAGAATCTTATCTATAAAAGTTTTTCGAAGAGGAGAAGCTAAAGGATTTGCGTAATCTGCATTTGAGATTCGTCGCAAAAGGTTCGCTAAATGTCGATAGACTACTCCGGTTTTCCCCGATAAATTTAAATCTGGTAAAAGTGAATTTTGTAGATATATTTTTTCCGAATCGAAAACCTGATCAAAGCCTTTAGTTAAATCTGTAGAATCTACCCAATTTATTCCGCTAAACATTAAAGTCTTGTAACCTCTCATCGATAGAATCTGAGCTATTGTGAGAGATTTTATCTGATCGTTTAGACTGTTCATCATGCCGTGTTGAGTTGGATATTTACCTGTAAACAATGACCCTACGGAAGGAAGAGTCCATGTAGAATTAACAATAGCATTTTCAAAAACAACGGATTTATTCGAAAGTTTATTTAAAAAAGGTGTAGTATCTCTTGAATACCCATATGGAGTTAATCTATCAGACCGGGCTCCATCAAGAACAATCCAAACAAAGTTTGGCTTCGTTTTCAAGCTTAATCAACCTCGAATGTAGGAAAGTTCTTTTTTCTATCTCCCGGTAGCTACCCGATGAAAAGATAAATCCCATAAATGAGCATTATTGAAAGGAGTCCTAATCTTTTCCATTTCCCCTTTTTGAAATAAAGTCCTAGAAGCGGACCGATTGTTATAAAGACGAAAAGCGTTCTAAATCCTATCCCCCCTAAGATACCTCCAATTGTCGGTTTTAACGTAAAACTATACTTTACCCATATTGGTATTAGTAATGCGGGAAAGAAGATATATTTTCTTTGTACCCCCCAAGCTTCTTTGAGAACACAACTTAGTTGGAATGCGATATAAAAAAATATAAAAGGTAGTGAAATATGAAGGCAAGCCGGTCCTAAAGACCAACAATCAAAAAATAGGTGAGTGAAATCTAGTATACCTAAGAGTATTGGAGTGACCATGACGTAAAAAATTCCTTCCTCAACTGATTCATAACTTATATCTCTTTTCTTTATTCTACCTATAAGGTATATGAAAGTAGAAACTAAAAGAAAAAGGAAAATGTAATACATCCCTCTTCCTATATTGAAGAGGCTCGCCATAATCTCAAGAGAACCAGAAAAACTTTCAAAATACCAAGAGGTATGAACTAAAAACGCATGAATCCATATATGGAGATGCCTGAAAACAAATAGGCTTAATACAAGTAAAAATGGGAAACTCTCACTAAGGTTACTAAAAGTATCAAATGGTTTGACAATGGCTCGGGGGAGTCTTTTAAGTTTGTTTTTTGAATCAATAATTTCTTTCCGAAGTTTTTCTTTCATTTATTATCACCATTATATCCTACAACCTTTTCGATTTTTACGGAACGAAGCTTCATGAGATTGATTTCGGACAAAGTTTGCAATAGTGGCGTTGATAAAATCCTTTGAAAATTTACAGTTCTCACACTATAAAAATCAAACATCACATCACCTTCTTTCTTATTCATGCCTTAATTAATATGATGCGATTGTTTAGCATTTGATAGCTTTAAACATTTCTTTGTAGAAGTCTTTGTTTTGTTGTTTTCATATATGATTAGGAGAATCATGATTTTTTCGTGGATTTTTGAACTCTGAATCGTGAAAAAAGTATTGTCAGTGAGAAATATTGAAAAGATTGAACAATCTACCAACTGTAGAATAACGAGAGCGTTAGGTCTGGAGACCTCACATATTCAATCTTAAAAAGATAGTTCGCGCAACTTTTTTCTGATGAGACTATCTAGTATCTTAAAAAATTTCTTTGGTCTATACTTTAGTGTTGAAAAAATAATATCCCAAATTCTGTATAACTTGTGCCTATTTTTCTCTATAATCCCATCAAAATTCTCATGCTCTATATTTCCAATATAATATGCATTAATTTGTTCCTCTTCACTATAGTGAGGAGTTTCTATTACAGGTTGAGGTTTTCTGCTAGCAGGATAAGCTTCTTTCCAATCTGAGATAAATTTTATATCCGAGCTATATTTAGCTTCTTGATAAAGATCCGAGCCCGGATAAGGGACGAATAGATAAATTTCCGCTTTATCCAAATTTAATTTTTTGCTTAACTTTATTGATTTAAGGTCTTTATAAAATGAAGAGAAAGGTAATCCAACAATAAGATATCCACCCACTTTCAAATTAGCTTCTTTCGCTTTTTCAATAGCTTCTTCTATGTCTTTCAGTTCTAATCCCTTCTCAATTTTTTCAAAAACTTCTTTAGTACAACTATCAATGCCAAATACTACTTCTCCACAACCTGAGCTTTTAAACAGATTTGCTAGTTCCTGATCAAACTTATCTGCTCTAATTCCGAGAGGGATAGACCAGTTAATGTCGATATCGTTTTCATTTAATAATCTACAAAATTTCTTGGCTCTTTCAGGTTTAAATGTAAAATTGTTATCCCAGATTTTAATCTTTCCAATTTCATAGTTTTTCATGGCATATTTAATTTCTGAAACTATATTTTCCGGCGTTCTATATCTCCATTTTTTTCCACCGATTTGAGGCACGCTGCAAAATTTACAATTATAGGGACACCCTCGACTAGTTAATAATGGATAAGTTTCTATTTTCTTATTAGCAACCGAATCAAAACAATCGTAATTGGGAAAGGGAAGACTCTCCAAATCTTCAACCCTACCACGACCTTCATTTTCTTTTATTTCCCCATTTTTTCTATAAATGATGCCTTTTATCTTCCTAAAGGATTCATTTTTGCATATTTTTTTTATTAATTTCTCTCCTTCTCCCTTTATTCCCACATCAACTCTTGGAAATTTTTTCATAAAATTTACTGGAGCGGTGGTAATATATGATCCAGCTGCTGGAAGGGTAGTAACATATGATCCGCCAGCCACCAAAACGGAGTTCTTTAATATATCATGGTTATTTAAAAAACCTATAATCGATTTTATTTTTTTATAAGTCTTTGGAAGAACGGAAATTCCGATAATGTCGGATTTTTTTAGCTCCTTAATGTTAAGATCGCTTAATTTTCGAGGATTGTTATTTAAATCGAAAACCCTGACTCTATAACCATCCTCTTTGAGACTGGATGCTATATATCCAAGTCCAACATTCAGTCCGTCTCTGGGACCAGGTGGATCAATAAAGGAAACTTTCTTTCTCATTAAACCAGCTATAATACTATTAGAAGTTTATATAAAAAATTAGTAGAGAATCTTTATAAACAATTCAAGCTAATCTGGTTGAATTCTTCACGGTGAAAATTTTCGAAACCGGAGAATTGCTCCCAGAATGGGATATAACCGACAAAGGTGTTAAAGTTGGGTTTATAAATAAAATAATCTAGGAATAGAGAAAAATGGATGAGGGAAACTATTTTAATTATTTGGGAAGAGGAACGATACTCACTACTTTAGCTCTTATCTTCTCAGGATTAGGATACCTCGGTCTAAAAATAATACTCGCACGTGTTCTCACCCCTCAAGAATTCGGCTCATTTTTTGCTGTTGTAGCTCTTGTTTCCGTTCTATCCGTCCTTAGAAATTTTGGAACCAATACAGCAATTGCTAAGTTCTTGCCCGATTTTCTGGTTGACGAGAAAAAAGAAAAAGCGAGATCCGCATTTTTTACAACTTTATTTTTACAAACGATTTTCGCTTTATCTATTACACTCATTTTGATTTTATTATCAAGATGGTTCTCCTTAACACTATTTGAAACTCCACAATATCAAATAGTCATTATCATTTTATCTATTTGGTTTTTTGTTAAGACGTTCTTTGAGTTTCTAAAAAACGTATTTAGAGGAACTCTAAATATAGGTTATAGATCCGTAGTAGAGATTTCCGAAGAAGCATTAACATTAATCTTTGTTTTGATTTTTATTCTAATTTTTAACGCTACTGTGATATTGGTATGAATTGCGTATTTTTTAGGCACATTACTCGCTTCCGTATCGGGTTTCTTTATTTTGAAAAACAAAAGCAAATTTCTTTTTAGTAATCGTTTTTCTTTTTCAAAACCGCTTGCAAAGAGATTATTGAAGTTTGGATTCCCTCTTTTTATAGCGAGTCTTTCAGCTTCAGCTTTGTTTTGGACCGATACTCTTATTATATCGATTTTTTGGAATGCATCTAAAGTCGGTATTTATCAAGTAGCTCACACTATCTCTTTCTCCCTCGCGTTCTTAGGAACCGGAATAGGAATACCTCTCCTACCAATATTTTCGAAAGTTTGGAAGGAAAAAGAAAAAGAAAAATCTCAATCTTTTTTCCAGCTTTTAGCTAAAATCTCTCTCGCAGTTATAATTCCAGTCTCTGTTATCCTTCTTCTCTTTCCAAATCAAATAATATTATTACTTTTCGGTCAGTCTTACCTATCCGGAACTACGGCATTGAGAATTCTCACGATTGCAGCAACTATTGGAGTTCTATCTGCCGTGTTTCGGAAAATTCTCAGTGGAGCTGGACATCCAATTAAAAATATGAAATCATTAGGCGCTGCTGCAGTCTTAAATGTATCTTTAAATATTTTTTTAGTCCCTACCTATGGTTTAGAGGGAGGAGCGATAGCTACTCTTGTTTCGATAATTTTTGGATTCCTTCTTTTGCAAAAATTTACTCGTCAAAAGCTTGAATTCTCGTTGCCTTTATTACAAATTCTTAAACTCCTAATTGGAGGGGGAATAATTATAATTATTGGGTACGGGCTTTCACTACTTGCTTTACCAATTTGGGTTTTTTTTACTTCCTTAATCGTTTTCTCCGTAAGCTTCCATTTAGTATGGATAGGCTACATGAGGATACTGAAAAAAGACGAATTGGAGATACTCGAAAAAACATTCGTTTTTCCAAATAGAATAGCAAAAATTTGGAAAAAACTTTCAAAGGAATAACTACTCCCTGCTCTGTTGATTGAGATGTGGAATTCCCTTTCTTGTTTGTCTAAAAACTTCGAGATAGACTAAAAATTGGTAAAAGAACCTCTAACGATACATATTTTTAGATTTGTTTTCCAGATAATTATAATGAATATGATTTCCATAATCGTTCCTACATATAATGAGGCGGAAGTCCTACCTAACCTGATTGAGAGAATATCCGAAGCGTTGGGCCCAGATATGGATTCTGAAATTCTCATCGTTGATGATAATAGTCTTGATGGAACTGGCAGCCTAGCAAAAAAACTTTCCGAAAAATACCCTATTAGAACAATCATAAGACCTCGAAAAATGGGCCTTGCATCAGCTGTAATGAATGGATTTGATGAAAGCGATGGAGAGATATTAACTGTTTTAGATGCCGATCTTCAACACCCGCCAGAAAAGATTTCCTCTCTGATTGAAGCAATTAAAGAGAATGCTGACATTGCCATTGGAAGCAGGTATGTATCTGATGGAGAAACTAAAAATTGGTCATTAAAGAGAAAAATAATTTCAAAAACAGCAAATTACTTAAGTAGACTTCTTATCCCTCAAACGAGAAAAATAAAAGACCCTATTTCTGGATTTTTTGCTCTCAGAAAAAGAGTAATAGAGAACTCAAATTTGCAACCTAAGAGTTCAAAGATACTCCTAGAAATCCTAACAAAAGGAAAATACGAAAAGGTAGTAGAAGTTCCATATCAATTTTCTCCGAGACAATTTGGAAAAAGCAAGTTCGAATTAAAAACAATTATAAACTTCATTCACCACCTGCTGACTTTATCAAAAACAAACAAATGAGTTAAAGAATATCTTCGAGAGACTAACAGGCTTTATAAAAGCTAATCCAGCTTCACCAATCAAAAAACAAGCTTAACTTCACTTATCTCAATTCCGTCTGTCTTGAATTCAATCACGTCATCTACACTTTTATAATTCCAACTTACCTCCCTTCCATCAACTAAAACCGAATCCGCATTACAATCAGCATGAACTCGGAATTCGTAATTTTTATACGGGAGTTTAAACCCATTACTCTCCCCCCTATCAATCTTTAACCTAACCAACGAATCATCCAAACTTAAATCAAAATCAATCGTGGCATATTTCCCTTGCCTGTATTCTTTCGATTTACCATCGTCCTCATAAAGCGTGAAAGAACCATCACCTGGATAAATTTTAATATTTAACTTGTCCACCCTCTCCTTCGTGTTTTGAATGGGCCGATGAGTGGGTAGAACTGTTCCCGCTCTGACGAATACTGGGACGTCTCTTAAAGGAGATTCCAACGAGTGAATGCCTCCGCCTTGATAATCTACACCGTCCCAATAATCAGTCCAATAATCTTCCTTGGGTAAATAAAAATCCAAACTGTCAAAATCTTTTTCAGAAATAGGCACAACTAACAAATCCTCCCCTAACATGAACTGGTTCTCAAACTTTTTATCATAACAAACCTCATCCTCCTGATAATTGTAAAATAAAGGTCTCATGATTGGTTGGCCGGTTTTTGATGCTTCTCTGAACAGGGTGTAGAGGTAGGGTAGTAGTTTGTATCGAAGTTTTATGTAACGTCGGCTGATTTCTTCGACTTCTGGACCGTAGGACCATGGTTCTTGGTCTTTTGTGTGTTTTGCGGTATGTGAGCGGGAAAATGGGTAAAATACACCTGTTTGAATCCAACGTTTGTAGAGTTCTGAATCTTTGAATAAGTATTTTGCAAAACCGCTGAATCCACCTATATCTGCTCCCGTGAAGGGTACTCCTGATAATCCTAAGTTCATTATCATCCTTAAGCTGAGGCCGATTTGGTGAAAAGAACTCCAATTATCCCCGGTCCATATTGCAGCATATTTTTGTACCCCGGCGTAACCTGATCTAGTTAAAATGAATGGTCTTTTGTTAGGGAGATGTTTTTCAAACCCTTTCATCGTTCCCTTATTTTCATTTAGACCATAGACGTTTCTAACTCTCTTTAGGTTTGAGTATCGACCGTGATCATAAAGGTGGAATGTTTTTAGTATTACGTCGTTGAATGGTAGTTTATCGAATTTATCCATTACAGGTATGCTGGGTTCGTTCATATCGTTCCAAATTCCTTCGATTCCCAAGTCGAAGTAATACTTGTGAAGATCACCCCACCATTCCCTCACTTCTGACCTTGTATAGTCCGGAAAGATACAAATTCCTGGCCACATCACTGATTTGGCTGGTCCGCCTTCGGGGTTTTTGCAATAGTATTCGTTCTCCATACATTGTCTGTATATGTGAAAGTCTTCGTCTTCTTTTATTCCAGGATCATTGATCACTACGGTGGTTATTCCCCAGTTTTTTAGCTTATTAACCATTTTTTCCGGGTTAGGAAACTTTTCATCATCAAAAGTGAAAACTCGATAACCGTCCATATAATCAATATCTAAATGAATAGCATCACAAGGTATTTCTTTCTCCACAAACTTTTCCCCAATTTCCAAGACTTTCTCCTGCGGTTCATAGGACCATCTACTTTGATGATAACCAATAGCCCATTTCGGTGGTAAACGCATTCTACCAGTTAATTCCGTATATCTCTCAATAACTTCGGAAATCTCCGGACCGTAAAAAACATAATAATCCATTTCTCCACCATCAGCGCCGAAAGAGAATACCTCGTCTGAAGATTCTCCCATATCAAAATGAGACCGGTAAGTATTATCGAAAAACACACCGTAAGCTTCTCCACCCTCCACCCCTACAAAGAAAGGAATTGAAACATAAAGGGGATCCTCATCATTTTTATACGCCCGATCACCAGCGAACATTTCCATAGACTCGCCACGCTTATCAAGAGGACCAGTTTTTTCTCCAAATCCGTAAAAATGCTCATCAGGCTTGAGTTTTTTAAAGGTTCTAATCTCCTCCTCATCCCGACAAAAGGAATATCCTTTTTCATCTTCTAAGAAAGGAGTTTCCTTCCCTTCACCGTAGAACCTAAAATTTAGAGGGAATTTTGTAACTTCCAGATTTATTTTTGAGGTTTTTAGAATTATTTTATCTTTTTTGTTCTCAACCTTCACATCTGGTTCTTCAAACTCTTCCAAGTCTTTATCTACAGCATATGAAACATCTTTTTCAAATTCTCGATCTGAGATCCTCACTCTCAAAATACCTTCGGAATAAATACTGATTTCTGCAGAACCTTTAACGTAGTGAAGAAAAATTCTCCTGCCCTTTCTCTCAAAGCTTAAAAAATCACCCAGTTGATTCTTCTTTTTTTCAAATCCTGCGCCAAACATCTTTAATACCTTATTTAGACCTATGGGTGACAACTATACCCTTAATAAGTTGTTTTCTTTCTTTTAGGTTCTTCCCAGAAAAGCGTAAAATACTCCGATTTATACTTGCTAATAAAAAAGATAATAAAATAACACGCTTAAAAATACGAAATTATCACGCCTAATTTTGAAGCTGATAATAATAAAATGAGGGATTAAAGGAAATTACCAGAATATATCTCTATGGAAATGTATAAGTTTAACCGATTAAAGTCGTCAAAAATCTAAATGGAGATGTAAACCCGGTATGGTAAAACTACCATCAAAATTCAAAGAAAAAATCGAAAAACAGATGAAGGAGCCCGCCAGCCCGGAAAGAGGAAGCAGCAGAAAACTACTCAAAACAGGCGGACGAAAATGCGTTACTTTGAGGCCCGATTGGTGCCGACAATGGGGTTTAGAATCCGGTTCAAAAGTTTTACTTTTCGTCGACGAAAATGACAAGCTCGTCATAACCCCTGCTACTAGTATTTGGAGAAAAGTGATGGAAAAGTACTATTCTATAATTGAGAGAAAAATCGTGGAAGTAGGAAACTCATTAGCAGTTGCAGTTCCAAACGATATATTAAAGGAAGAACTCGGTTGGGAAACAAGAAAACTATTAAGATCGAGCGATTACGCAACCATCTACGAACCTTACGATGTTAGACGGCAAGAAAAAATCCGAAAAGAAGAAAGAGAAGAACCTAAAACAGAACAAAAGAAAACCACCACAATCCCCAAAACTGAAACTGAAGCCGAAAAACCGGAACAAGAGGGAATGAGAAGATCAGTTAAAATAGTAACCGCAACAACTGTCGTTTTCGGAATAGCAATGGCCATATTTATTTTCCAAGCATCTCCTTCCGGAAATGCTACTTTAAATGTCTCGGAAGCAGGTGATTGGACGTCTGGTAATTTTAATAATACCGTTTTAGCTGGGAGGGGAATACAGTTAGCTCCAGATTTCATGGAAGATTGTGAACAAGGATGGGTTTTCACCCCAGATGAGAACAAATATACAGCAGAAAATTGGCCTAGATGGTATACTCAAGGTACTGGTTCTGTAGCAATCGGAAAGGTAGTGAAGGAACAAGTCTTGTTAAAGACCGAAATCTCAGCGGAAAAAACTTTGAATCTTTCAGGTGTAAACACACTTATTGTAGATATTTTTGGGAAAAAAGAGTTTACAGAAGAATTTATGGCACAAGAAATACAGATCAACGGGGACACAAAGTTCAGAAAGAAGAATAAAGATTTTAAAAATATAGGATACGAAATAGATGTTTCAAATTATGGAAATAATACTCCCTTCACAATCTCAATAAAAAATATTTCTGACATCCAGAATCAACCTATTAACTGGCTAGCACCCACCCTAGCAGTAGACGCAATCAGATCTCAAAAGCTTAAGAGCAATTCTGGAACTTATACTTCAAAGTGGCAAAATTTTGAAAAAAATGTTTCCTGGGACAATTTAATTGTTGAAACGATATTGGAAAGCAATACGAGCGCCAGTCTTACTTTTCAAGTTAGCAATAACGGGCAAAGCGTGCAAAACAGTAAAAAAATACAGTTGGAAGATGGAACTAATAGCTACAAAATACCCGCTTTATCTGGAGAATACGCAAGACTAAAAATTTCAATGCAAACTCAAGACCAAAAAACTACTCCAAAAATTATTTCAGTCAAAGCAAGTTCCTAATACCAACTATTCGAATTCGGCTACAACAGTAGTGAAGACCGGTCCTCTTATGTCTATTTTCTTGTTATTGTTTGTGACATAGCGATGGGCTGGTTTCTCCAAACCTAAATTAATATCGTTAAGGGATTCCACAATTGGAACCCTTACTTCTTTTCTCTCACTCCCCTTATCAGCCGCCTCTTCAATTTCGCTGGCAGCTAGTTTCGAAAACGCTCCAATATAGGTAATTCCCGTATCGACACCATTTTCCCTTGCTTTCTGTAAAAAATCATTATCTTCCCACCCTTCAGGAGGAACCCCTACAATATTTCCCTCATTCACATAAACCCCATTAAAAGCAGCAGGACCTATTAATTGGGTGTTTTCTTCCTCCTCAATGAGTTTCACGGTAGTTTTTCTGCCTTCCAAATTTCCTTTATATACTTCAAACTCGCAAGGGCTAGGTTCATCTTTGTGTTGTTTGGCCTTTTTCTCTATCAGTTTCGCTATTTTCCGTCCTTTTTCCGATCGAGGTTTGTTTTTTATTTTAATCATTTGGGAAATCTCGTCGTCAGAAAAATCCAACTCTCCGTACTTATAAGGGAAAACTATCGACCTTATGTCTTCTTCGCCTTGCCTGAGCATCAAGATTCTTTCAAGGCCGATCCCTAAATTAAACACCGGGTACGGGATTTCATAGTTAGCCAATGATACTGGGCTGTAAAATCCTGCGTTGCCTACCTCGATTCTCTCGCCTGTTTCTGGGTGTTTAACAAAAATCTCGAACTCCGAATCGGGAGCATAATATTTCGAAGTAGCACTCTTAATCTCACACTCCACCTCATCAAAACCTATATTCTTCAAAATCTCTCTAGAAATTCTTTCTCCATCTTCCAAACTCATCTCTTCAGTCATAATCACTAAAGATGCAGTCCATGAACGGTATAAATGCGTCTCGTCAAGTTCCTGCTCTCTTCTATACTTTGGACCTACAGTGAACAGTTGGATTGGAAGAGATTCTCGATCCATCATGTCTTGCAGCACCATAAACCAACCCGCAGTAGTATGTGACCTAAGAGTCATATCTGAAGGAATAGGTTCGAGTTTTTTGAAACTTTCAAACAAAGATAAAATGTGGGAAGCTTGGTCCTCTTTCAAACCAAGTCTTTCCACTAATTCTTCAGTTAAATCATCAGAATCGACCTGTCCTTTTTTAAATTCACGCAAAATTTTTTCAAGTTCATCCAAATCATCGAATTCTGGAACTTTCTCTCTAATTTTTTCTAAATTTTCCTCACTTATACCCAAATCAGACCGGTCTAATCCTGCTAAGAAAAAAACCCGATCCAAAATTACCGGCGCTTCAGGTCCATATTGTTTCTCAATCTCTTCCCTTTCTATAAGCGTAGGAACCACTACTTCCTTTAACCCAACATCCTTCAAAGTTCGTCTAAACTCTTGAATCAAATCAAATAAGGCATGAGTTGAACCTTTTCCTTCTAAAGAGAAATGTCTACCTTCCTTTTTTATCAAATCACCAGATTCAAGCCATGCCTTTTCGTAATCCTTTTCCCCCTTTTCCTTTAGCTCATCGATGTCAAATTTCATTCTTCTTCCACCTTTTCCTCAGCACTTTTCAAAGCTTCTTCCAGTTTCCTTTCCCTAATAGCTCTGGTAATATCAGCTCTTGTTTTCTCAAGATTTTTTCTAGCTCCGTCACGCCTATGTTTCATGCCAGACAGGATAGAATCAGGATAATCAAACTGTTGTATTTGATCGAAAACCCTCTCCATTCTATCATGAACCTCACGAGCTTTTTCTAACTCGTCCTCACGAAGCAAATTCAAAATATGACGTCTTAATTCTCCAATAGTTTCAGCTAAAGCTTGAGAGTAACCCCTATAGAGAACATTTAACTCATCAGGATCAGGTAATTCTTTCCCAGTAATCAAAGCCTTTGTGAGAACAGCTTCCGAAAATTCTCGATGAGCGGCTATTAATGAACCATGACCTAAAAAATGAGGGTCTGATTCCGTAATCTTATTTAGATTTTTGATATCCTTTTTAATCTCATTAATTTTACTTTCGTATTCTTCCTCACTTCCTCTATGAAAAGCTGCCATCGCACTTGAAGATTTTCGAATAGCATCATGAGCGATATCGAGTAATTTTTCTCGAATCTCCTCCTGACTGTCTAAATATTCTAGTATTTTATCTACTTTTTCTTGCATAATTCTCACCAAAAATATAATCCATTACGCCTCTTAAGTGACAGGTAAAACTATCTTACGAGAATTTAACGTTGAAACTCTTCTGTAGGTCTTATTTTATTGGTTCTTTTGTATCGTTCCTTTTTTATAGCGTTCTTTTCTTCAAGGTTATTTAAAAGAGCACTTAGTTTAGATTTTGAGAAATCTAATTTTCTCCTCAATTTATCTTGTCTCGCTTCCCCTTGCTCCATGATAATTCTTAGAACTTTTTCTTCGTCTTCACTCATGGCCATCATAGCTGTTCGGATAGCCCTCTCTTTCATATAACGACTGATAAGCCAATATAAAACGATTCCAATAGTAGAGGAAATCGCAACCAGTAATCCTACACTTATACCAATGGATCTGAAGTCGACCGATGGTTCTCCTCCAATTAAAATAAAGAGAAGTATACCTAAACCTCCCTGAAGAACAACGACCAGTATCACGAAATTTATCAAATCTCTAAATTCCATTGTTTATTATTAGGGTCTAAACCGTGTAAATACGTTTCTTTTCTAAAAACAGCTTAATCGTTCATAGAGAACTTTATGAAAGTTTATGAACGGTTTTGAACGGTTTTAGAGCAATAAAAAGAAAAACATCATGGAAAATTATCTGGGGATGAGCAAAAAAAACGGTCGTTAGAGATTCTTTAAATAAAGTCCTCAACACGACATCAGGTGAAAGCAGGTGGAAAA
The DNA here is from genome assembly GCA_964608515.1 of Hadarchaeota archaeon (SeqCode). Lineage (GTDB taxonomy): Archaea > Hadarchaeota > Hadarchaeia > Hadarchaeales > JAGGTB01 > CAYLJV01. Next base: position 27,317 of record CAZSNS010000003.1, on the reverse strand, counting down.
ATGAGAGAAGAAAAAAAATTATCCGAAAGACTCCACGAACTGAGAGAAATAATAATGAGAAAAAACACTTCAAACTCATTAAAAAATGAAAAAGAGGGAGGTGAAAAAAAATGCTTAATTTAACTCAAAAAGGTGTTGCAGGAGTAGCCGTTGCAGCAGCAGTGGCAGTTATGGCAGGAGCATCCGTAGGAACACCAATGGCGGTCGATTCCTTCGCCGATCAACAACCAGATAGCGCACTTTATGGACTAGAAAAAGCAGGGGAAAGAATCAAAGAAGCGACCTATGCCGGAGGACAAGAATGGCAACTGGAACGAGCAGAGGAAAGAACCCAAGAATTCAAGAAAATGGCTAAGGAAAACAAAGGCAGCAAGTATAAAGGATTGACGGAGGAAGCTAACGAGAGACTACAAAAAGCAACTCAGAAAGCAAAAACGAACAGAGAATTAAGAAGAGCAGAAAACGCAATGCGAAAACATATTTCTGTATTAGAGAACGTGAAGGAAAAAGTCCCCGAACAAGCAAAACCAGCAATCTCTTTAGCAATCTCCAGAAGTGCGCAGGGTCAAGCAACTGTCGCAAGTATGGCAACAGGAGATAATAATGAGAGATTGAGAGAAGAAACCAGAGAAAAAATCAGAAATAGAATGAGAGAAATCGAAAAAGAAGCGAAAAAAATGAGAGATCAAGTTAGAGAAAACTTGGAACAAGGAGCATCATCAAACCAAGTAGTTCAAAATATCGAACTCGGCACGGCTAGAAAATTGGGTAAAAAAGCTCAGGAAGCGGCTGGTGAAAATAAAGGTGAAGTAGCAGCTCAAATAGCGGAAGAAGCTAATAATAGAATAAGAGCAGCAACGGAAACAGTCGAAGACAACAAAGGCTTAACAAGAGCCATTAAAGCTACTCAAAAACACGTTCAAGTTCTCGAAAATGTCAGAGAAAAAGTTCCCGAAGTCGCCAAACCAGCAATTAGCCTAGCGATACAGCAAAGCTCCAAACAAAGGAAAGTTCTTGAAAATGTTGCAGAAAACGGAGTTGGACCTGGAGAAACAATTCAAAAGAAAGTAAAGAATCAAATAAAAGAAAGGATGAGTGAAATCGCAGAAAATCACAGACAGGAAATGAAAAAACTCGGAAAACAAATGAAGGAAATAGGAGAAGACGCCAAGAATGAAATCGAAAATCTAGTAGAGAAATACCAAGGGGAAAAAGACCAAGATGAATCCGGTGAAAATGAAGAAAACGATGAGAAAGGAGGTCCGATGAATCACCCATAAAATCCAGCAATCCCTTTCATTTTTTATTTTTTAAATAGGTAAAAGATATGGAGAAATATTAAACATGAATAAAGCCGGATTAGCCACAATGGCAATTGGAGTTGCTTTTTTAGCTGTAGCAGGAGGGACTATAGGTACTCCTGTCGCAGTTGATCAAATAGACACACAACCCGATAGTTCTATATATGCTTTGGAAAGAGCAGGGGAGAGTATAAAAAATCCAGTGTTTGACGGACAAAATTGGGAAATAGAGAGAGGTCAAGAGAGAACGGAAGAGTTCCAACATATGGTCAAGAAAGGAAAAGCAGAAGAATACTCTTCAATACTTTCAGAAGCAGAAAATCATTTCGCAGAAGCTGCAAAACGTTCAGAGGACAATCAAGACCTAAATAGAGCTATGAAAGCAATTAAAAAACATTCTACTGTTTTAGAAAATCTTGAAAATGAAGCTCCCAAAGTAGCTAGACCAGCCATAATGTTAGCAAGAGAACAAAGTTCTCGTTGTCTAAAAGTGCTGGAGAATATAGGTCGGGAGGCCCCTTCTTTTGGGAAAATATCTGAGAAGGCTAGAGAATCGTTACAAACTAGGATAACAGAAATTCAAGAGAACATTGCAAAGGAGCGAAAACAAGTCACAAAAGAGATCAAAAACGCTACTAACAAAAATAACACTATTGACGGGATTATTAAAGATATAGAAAACAGGATTGAGGGAACGGATAAGAAAAAACAAGGGGAGAAAAAAATTATCATATCAGGTATGTTAAAAGATTTAGAAGCTACAACCTGGACGTACGGAACACATGCTATTACTAAAGAAAATCAGCTTATATATGCTCTAAAAAGCGAAAAAAACAACCTAGATGATTATATCGGAGAAAAAGTTAAGATAGGAGGATTAAAAATCCACTCCGGACTTGACGGAGGACCACCATTAGTGAGAGTAATAACAGTTTCCATTCTTGGAGAGAATAATTATACAGACACACCGAAAGAGGAGGAAAATAAGAAGAAAAAGCCCGATATTGTGCCATCTAACAAGGAAAATGAAGAATTTGGACAAAAAGCTCTCTAAAACTCTAATTTTTTTCTAGTAGGACCACTCGACTTGGTTCGAATTCGTCTGTCATTTTATAGTTGGTGAGTTTTTCTAATTTTTTAGAGAATTCTTTTATCTCTGAGTGGGTCGGCATGTATTCCATTCCTAGTCTTGACCGTGAATGTCCTACAGCAACGTAACCTTTTGGCTCTACGAAGTCTGGATTTGCTTTTTTTATCAATTTTGAGTATCCTTCTGGATTTTTCATATTTAGATTTTTTACGAGAGTTAACCGTAGAACTTTTTTGCAGTCTAGTCCAGACAGGATTGAAAGGGTTTTGTTTAATTTTTTCCAAGGGTCGGGAATTAAGGGTCGACAAGCTTTTTTGTATGTTTCTACATCTGGCGCCACAGTTGAGACATATAGTTGAGCAGGATCTCTAATCTCTCGCAATTTTTCCGGATGTAAACCATTAGTTACCAAAAAAGGTACAATATCTCGACGATAACATTCACCAATCAATCCATCTAAATCAGAATAAATCGTAGGTTCTCCATCCAAAGAAATCGCTGCCAAGTTTGGTTTTTGAGCTTCCCTCCACTTTTCTTTACTTGCTTCCGGATTTCCTTTAAACCCACTTAACAACTTCCTTTGAGCTTCAATAGCTTCATCTAAAATCTCCGAAGGTTCATCAATCTCTCCTTCCCATTCAGGTTTATTTATTTCCGAATTTCTCCAGCAAAAAACACACTTATTATCACAAAACGGTAAGCTAGGAGTCATCTGCAAACAACGATGACTTTTAATACCATGAATATTCTCGTAAAATTTTTGCTTATAACAAATATTTTCATCCAACAAACTCTTCTTAGTCCATCTACACACTTTTACCGCTGAGTGCTCATTCTCACCAACCAGTCGATAACCACCTTCTATCAAACTTTCTTTAGATTCTTCCGACAAACCAACTGAACTCATTTCAAACCCTTTTCCATTTGAAATCTTGATATCCTCAACTAGAAAAAACTATTCAAAAATAAAGAAATTAGAGGAAAGAAAAATTTTGAAAAAGGAAACCACTAAGTATCAACATCAAGATCCAATTCTTCTGCCAATTCCTTATACCTGTTCCTTACCGTAACTTCAGTAACTCCAGCAGTTTCAGCTACCTCTCTCTGAGTTCTCCTTTCTCCACACATAATACTTGCCAGATAAATCGAAGCCGCAGCAGTTCCGGATGGTCCTTTTCCAGAAGTTAGTTTTTCCTCCTGAGCTTCTTTAATAATATCTATAGCCTTTATTCTCACTTCACCGGAAATTTCCAATTCACTGCCGAATCGAGCCACATAATTTGCTGGGTCCGTAGGTGGGAGATGTATATCCAACTCCCTAGTAATAAACCGATAGCTCCGTCCTATCTCTTTCTTATCTACATGACTCACTTCAGCTATTTCCTCCAATGTTCTAGGAATCTGCGTCTTTCGACAAGCCGCATATAGAGTAGCAGAGACTACCCCTTCAATCGAACGGCCCCGGATGAGGTTTTCCTCAACTGCTTTCCGGTAAATTTTTGATGTGATCTCTCTAACTTTTTTCGGCAAGCCAAGTTGTGAAGACATACGGTCCATTTCTCCGAGAGCAAGAGTTAGATTGCGGTCTGAGGAACCTGATACTCTCGCTCTTTTATGCCATTTTCTTAGTCTTTGCATCTGGGATCTTTTCTTGGGGGAGAGATTTTTTCCTCGACCATCTCTATTTCGCCAGTCTATTTTTGTGGATAGTCCTTTGTCGTGGATGGTGTACGTCATTGGCGCTCCTCCTCTACTACGTTCCTCTCTTTGTTTTTGGTCGAAGGCTCGCCATTCCGGTCCTCTGTCTTTGATACCTTCTTTGAGGACGCAACCACATTTTTCACAAATTAGAATATTTCTTTGATAATCTCTCACTACTGATTCGTTGTTGCATTCTGTACATTCTCTTTCGGTTTCAACTTTTTTTCCTTCCTCACTTCGACTCTTTTCTTGGGTTTCAGCCATTTCATTAACCTCTTTACGTTCTTTCGGGTATGTGATGTGATTCAATTATTATTATGAAAAAGGGAAGAGTTTTTAAAACCTTTGCGTTTCCCTTTTATGATTTTCATTATAAGCGGGGTTGTCCTTTTAACAATCATTTTGCATTCAGAATCTTATAAGCTTGAGGATTACGTTATCAAAATATATAAAAATGCATTTTGAAAAAGAATTCAGTTATAAATCTCTAGTTATTAAGAAAGGTGAGAGGATGAGTGAAACTTCAAAAGAAAAAGATAACCCGGTAAAGACTTTTCTAAAAGGAGTATCTATGGGGCTAGCGGATATAGTCCCAGGAGTTTCCGGCGGCACGATAGCTCTCATAGAAGGAATTTACGAGAGATTAATATTCGCAATAAAATCAATCGACCTAAAATTCATTTTATACGCTCTAAGAACTCCTTTCGACAAAGAATACGGCAAAAAAGCAAAACAAAACTTCCTAAACATCGATTTTAGATTCCTAATCCCACTAGCACTCGGCATAGTCTCAGCATTTCTAGCCGCAGCTAAAGTAATACCATATATACTAAACAACTACCCCGCTCAGATATATTCCTTCTTTTTCAGTCTAATCCTCATATCAGCAGGTATAGTTTACAGAAGAATCGGAAATATAAACATCAAAACATTCATCCCCGGAATTTTCGGTTTTTTGTTCGCCTTTTTATTCGTAGGACTTGAAGAGTACATATTAGGACATTCACTGCTTACAATATTCATAACCGGTTTTTTAGCAATATGCGCGATGGTACTTCCCGGAATCTCGGGATCATTCATAGTATTATTTCTAGGACAGTACGAATATATGCTCAATGCTTTAAGTTCAATCCGAGCCTATTCGATAGAAGTAGGAACTTTTCTCGCCGGGGCCCTAATTAGTCTACTTTCATTCTCAAGGTTCCTATACTATCTTTTAGAAAGATACCATTCTCACACTCTTTTCTTCCTAACAGGTTTGATGATAGGAGCTTTGCGTCTCCCTTTCCAAAAAGTGATTAGCGTGCCAGAATTATACCAAGACCCTTTCACACTAATTGGGGCGATTTCAGCCGGAGCTGCTGGAGTTATCCTCCTAGTAACTGTTGAAATAAGAAGAGAAAAAATAGGCGACGGAAATAAAGAGAAACCGTTTTAGCCCGTTTTAGAATTATTTTCGGAAAAATCATTTCTAAATTTGGAAATGTCTTGGGAAGCACGTTCGGAACGGATAAAACTGGATAATCCTTCAATATCCTTGACTGCTTTCCTTACAAAATTTCTCAACTTTTCTCTATAACGGTAAAGAACTTTTACACCCAATTTTTCCAAATGGATCCTACAAAAATCTGCCAATTCTTCCCCTGTACGGTCAAAATCAGTCAAAATTATAACCTCCTCACATTCAGATAATTCTTCTAGAGAATTGAGCGAAGTCTTACCACCAGTAGGAACCTGGTAAATAGGTCCTTCAATGCCTAACTCTCGAAGTGATTCCTTATCCTTCTCACCCTCAACAATAACACATACCCCTTCCGCCGAAAGATTCCTAATTTCCTCTAAAGTAATTTCAAGCCTCTCAAAAACTTCAGAATCCAACATAGCTCCCAATAAAAACACCAACCAAATTTAATATCTAAAACCCAACCAGAACACTCCAATCCAAAATATGCAAATAAACGAATTAAAATCTACCTCTTTTAAATAGCGGCAAAAAGTTTTTAGAAAAAAACCACTATTCACCGGTGGGCGCTCAAATTGGACCCTGAATGTCTAACCTGGCACGATATAGAAAAATCTGTGGAAGCCCTTTCCATAAAAATCAGGGAAGAATATGACCCAGATACTATTGTAGGAATCGCTCGAGGCGGGTTGATTCCATCAGTCCGGTTATCTCATCTTCTAAATGATTTGTTAATGAGAGTGGTCCACGTTAAATATTACGAAAATGTCGATGAAACTACCGATGAACCAGAAATTTTCTGGTCGGATGTTGAAAAACTCGAAGGAAAAGTTCTAATTGTAGACGACGTAGCTGATACCGGAAACACATTAGAGGTCGTATTAGACCACTTGGAAGACAGAATAGAAGGCGAATTAAAAATCGCCACAATAGCCTATAAACCATCGTCCAAAATAATGCCTGATTACTTCATATACGAAACCGAAAAATGGCTAGTTTTCCCCTGGGAAGAAGCCCCTGTAGAGAGAAAAGTCAGAAAAAAGAACATTTAATCAATAAGGTTCTGACTTAACCCCGATTTCAAAAGCTACACGATTTAACACTATATGGAGAAGAGGAGTCAATATAAACAAAGTAACTATAACTCTCCACTCCGGAACCCAAACAAGAGAAGCCATAAGAAGAGCACCTACAATAAAATCAAGCTGATCAACAACAGGAATAGGTGAACCCCTATGAACACCAAAACGACGCTTCAAGAAACTAGCCACCACATCGCCAGAAAGAGCTCCGAGCGATAAAAGAACCGGAACCTTCCAACTCCAAGCAGAAACCTGAATAATACTTTGGATTTCCGGTTCCATCCAAACAAAAATCTGAATTATACCTACAACACTTCCAACTAACCATCCAAATAGGAAACCCCGGATAGTCTTACCATCACCAAAAATCCTATATCCATCTGAAAGTTTTTTTCCTCCATCAATTGGTGGACCCCCTCCTCCAATCACTGGTGCTGCATTAGCGAAATAAGCTGGTAAGATAAACCAAATTGCTTTCGCGACAATAGTAATAATTTCGTTCAAGATAATCTCTCCAATTTCTCATCCAATTAGTTGATTTGATTATTTTTATTTCGCTTTTACATCTTTCGATAGTAAACTTGTTTAAAGAATCCTTTTTCCAAAAAATTCCTCACTTCACAGTCATACAAAATACCAAAAAAATCGAGAAAAAATAGAATATTTCTAACTATTCTCTCCTTTTAAAGTTATATCCACTCTACTGCCTTTTTTCTCCGCATCTTCCAAACTAGGAAAGTCTGCATAATCCGGATTTTCAATTGCCACACCTAAACTTTCTCCAGCATAAACATGAACCCTTTCTACATTATCAAACTCCTCTATCACACCACCATCCTTTTCACCCGACTTTACTATCAATTTGTCATCTTTAAGAAGACCAAAAACAGATTTTTCCTCTTGGCCATCTCTAATTTCTGCTGATTTTCTCTTTATGAACTGTACAAATTCGGATTTTTCAACTTCGTGTTCCTTCTCAGTAACAGGAGCGCCACAAATTCGGCATTCATTAATTTCTTCTTCGGGAAACATTTCGTGTCCGCAGTTCTCGCACTCGTATTCTCTAACTTTTAGATTCTCCGCCAACCCCAACAACCTCGTTTATTCTAATTGTGCGTCATCCCGAATAAGTATTAGTATTTTTTTATCATTCTTCGAAATTTATGGTAGAAAACGGTTAAATCTCCATTTATTTTGTTTCAATTACTTAGTACTCTGATCGCTAGAGGAGCTTGAACCTTCCCATAGATAATTGAAATACTCTTCAGCAAACTTAGCTAGGCCAACTTCATCCGACCATATTCCAAAAATATTACCGCCGCTTTCGAGAACAATCAAAGCTTCTTTCCCATCAATTATAACCCCTCCTCCGTAAAGAGGCTCTCTGTACTTTACTTTCACACCTGAAATAGATTCAAGATCTTCTATGAATTCGTTCTCCTCAGAAGTCAAGAGTTTAAAGGTAACTTCTTTCGTTTTTAAAATCGGCATGAACTCTTCTATCCTAGAAAAGTCTTCTGAAAAATAAGGTATAGATACTAGAATTTCAATCTCAGCTGACTTAAACATTTCCTCTATTCTACTTAGAATCTCTTTACTCCCTCGTATGGTCCAAACGTCAGGCTTTTCCATTTCTCCCCCTTCTTCGTATAAAGGTTCCAATTCTTGTTGGATAGTTTCACTCGCCTCTTTGAGTTTTTCCTCTTGCTTGATTCTGTAAAGCCTTACAGCCTCAGAAGGAGATTTAGCCCGGTATCTCGCGGGACGACCGGACTGGCTTTCTATCCAACCTCTATTCTCAAGTTTCGATAGAATATCATAAATTCTAGAGTGGGGAACCCCCGAAATTTCGCTCAAATCTCGGGCCGTTGTAGGGCCTGATTCAACTAATCCGATGTAGGCTCTGGATTCGTATTCTGTAAGGCCTAGGTTTTTGAGTGTGTTTTTTGCTTTTTCTGAAACCATTTTTTTCACTTGGAATGGGACCGAGTTTTCATATTGGAAATAGTTCAAAAATACTTATATGTATTCACCCCTCTGAGTAGTAAACGATTAACATGGGTAATGTTAGAGAAAAAGTTGAATCAGTCTGTCCGGAATGTTTCAAAGAAGGCAATCTCGACACTATCCCGGCAGAGATTGTTGAAGAAGAAGGGGGAGTTTACCTTAAGAAGGAGTGCGAAGAACATGGGGAATTTAAGTCCATTTATTGGGATGATGTAGACCTTTATGAAAAAGTGATGAAGTACGACGAAGAAGGAACAGGAGTAACAAATCCAGAAATACAAGGAACAAACTGTCCTGAAGATTGCGGATTATGTGAAAGACACAAATCACAATCAGTTTTAACTAATCTTTACGTCACAAACCGTTGCGATTTACGGTGTTCATATTGTTTCGCCAACGCTGGTGCGGAAGGTTTCATCTATGAACCATCTTTAGACCAATTAAAGGAACAAATGAAAAAAGTTCGAAACGAAGAACCTGTACCTAGCAAAGCAATCCAAATCACCGGAGGAGAACCGACAGTTAGAGACGACATAGTCGAAATAGTAAAAATGGCAAACGAAATGGGATTCGCCCAAGTACAAGTAAACACCAACGGGATTAAAATAGGGGATGATCCCGAATTAGCAAAAGAACTCAGGGAAGCCGGAACAAATACCGTCTACATGAGTTTTGACGGAGTAAGCGAAGAAACAAACCCTTGGTTCGACCAAAATGTAAAAGCAATCGAAAATCTTCGTAAAGCGAACATGGGAGTAGTCCTCGTACCTGTAATCATTAAAGGACATAACGATCACGAAATAGGAGATATAATCCAATTTGCTAAAGATAACATAGATACTGTCAGAGGAGTGAATTTCCAACCCGTATCATTTGTAGGTAAAATAGATAATATAACCGAAGAAAGAAGGAAAAAAGAAAGGATAACTTACTCCGAAATGATTAGAAAAGCCGAAAACCAACTCGATGGAAAGATAAAAGCTAATGAAGACTGGTATCCAGTTCCTTTCGTCTATCCCGTCTCAAAATTAGTAGAAACATTATCTGGAGATCCGCAAGTCGAATTTACCGCACATCCAAGTTGTGGAGTCGCCACCTATGCTTTTCTTGATGGTGATGAGCTAGTTCCAATTACCGATTTTATTGATGTGGAAGGACTAATGGAATTTGTAGAAGAAAAAAGCGAAAAAACAGGATTCTTATCAGGAACGCGTATAAAATTATCCATGCTAATGAACATTTCCGATTATATAGACAATGACAAGGCCCCCGAAGGTGTAGAAGTGAAGGAATTGCTTAAAAACGCTATTGGAGGAGGATCGCACGATAAACTCGGAAAATTCCATCTGGATTCCTTATACATTGGATCTATGTGGTTCCAAGATGTTTGGAATCTTAATATCTCTCGACTTGAAAGATGTGTCATCCATTATTCTACTCCAGAAGGAATCATACCCTTCTGTGCCTATAACGGACTAGATTACGGAGAAAAAATAAGAGAAAAACACTCCACACCAATAGACGAGTGGGAAGAAAAAACAGGTCAGAGTTTAAAAGACGACATCTGGCAAGACGGTCCTATCACATAATTTTTGATTTTTGGTTTAGAAAAAGGAAGTTTATTTATAGATAAAACACTGAATTATTCAAACTGACTTCCGAAAGAAAAATGGATGACTTGTAGATAAGAATCATAAAAAAAAATCGGAGTGTGAGGTGTTAATTATTTATCCGAAAAAATATACCCGGTTTGAAAAAGCTCGTGTTATTGGAGCCAGAGCTATTCAGATCGAATTAGGAGCGCCCGTATTGATAGAACCGCCAGAGGACGTTTCGGATCCGATTGATATAGCTGCTCTCGAGTTTGAAAACGATGCAATTCCTATGACGATTGTTAGGAGATTGCCTAGTGGAGAGAGAATCTCTTAAGAAACAAAAGGGAAATAAACTAAACTGCTTTTCTTTTAGCTGGGGGATCCAGTGGGAGTTAAGATAAAAGATATAACCCCTTTGAAAGAAGTGGATTTAGAGTATTTGAAAGGGAGAATAATAGCCGTAGATGCTATGAACACCTTATATCAGTTTCTCTCGATAATCCGACAACCTGATGGTACTCCTCTTAAAGACTCCGAAGGAAGAGTAACTTCACACCTTTCAGGATTATTTTACCGGACATCAAATCTTATTGAGTTGGGAATTGAACCTGTATTCATTTTTGATGGAGAACCCCCCGAGTTGAAAAGTGAAGAGATTGAAACCAGGCGAGAAATTCGGGCAGAGGCAGAAAAAGCGAGGGAAGAAGCTCTTGAAGAAGGAAAAACAGAAGAAGCCAGAAAACACGCACAGAGAGCTTCCCGGTTATCAAAACAAATGATCGAACAGTCTAAAACCCTTCTCACAAGAATGGGTATACCTTGGATACAAGCACCCGGGGAAGGGGAAGCACAAGCCTCTCACATAGTTAAAAAAGATGATGCTTGGGGCACAGGAAGTCAAGACTTCGACAGTTTGCTTTACGGATCTTCAATATTAGTTAGAAATATGACCATAACCGGGAAAAGAAAACTCCCTGGAAAAAACAAATACAAGAAGATCTCTCCTGAAATTATTGAACTAGAGAAAGTTTTTCAAAAACACGAAATAAATCAAGAACAATTGATAGCAATAGGCATCCTAGTAGGGACGGACTATAATGATGGGATTAAAGGAATCGGACCTAAGAGAGCCTTAAAACTAGCGAAAGAGCATGAAAATATTAAGAAAATAATAGAAACGGAAATCGATGAGGATTTTGAAGTGGATCCTCTTGAAGTAGAAAAACTATTCCTCGAACCAAAAGTTACTGACAATTATAAAATCGAATGGAATGATCCAGACCTAGACAAAATCAAAGAATTTCTCTGCGAAAAACATGACTTTTCAGAATCAAGAATCAAAACCGGAATAGAAAAACTTGAAAAAGGTGCTGGGGAAAGAGCTCAAGAATCATTAGAAAAATGGACCTGACAAGAATATTTTTTTCAAATTATCGAGCTTCACCCTCGTCCCATGCCTCCTCACCGACCAAAGGAACAAATGCACAACTGCCATGGCGTCGTGTTTCAGTTTCCTCTTCACCTATCTTTTCTATCTCCAACAAGGTTTGAGCTCGATAATGACTACCTACGGGACCGGTTAAAATCCCACCAATTTTCAACTGTTCTACCAAAGGATCAGGAACTGATGGAGCACAAGCAGTGATGATAACCCGATCATAAGGAGCTCCACCCTCATATCCCAAGGTTCCATCACCAACCACTACCTCCACTATATCTCCATAACCCAACTCTTCCAAGTTTTCACGGCCGAAATTTGCAATTTTTTCGAGCCGTTCAATAGAATAAATCTTTCCGTCGTTACCGGTTAGTTCAGCTAAGAGGGCGGCATTATATCCGGAGCCTGTTCCTATTTCTAGGATTTTTTGCCCTTTTTCTACCTTGAGTACTTCAAGCATTATTGCAATCATGCTTGGAGCTGAAATCGTTTGCCCCTCCCCTATCGATAATGGTCTGTCCGCGTAAGCTTCTTTTCTAAACTTGGAGGGTATAAATTGTTCTCGAGGTACACTTCTAAAAGCTTCAATAACCTCAGGACTCTCTATATACCCACCCTTTCTAAGCCTTTGAACGAGTTCCTCTCTTTTCTCCTCAAACAAAATAACACCCTTTAAACATTCTTTTTCCGGATTTTTATGAACTCAACTATTTGGTCTAGACTGGCTGGGTGAAAGATTTTCATCTCAATTCGTCTGGAAGCATATTGGGAATACCGTTCTCTATTGGGAATTCCCTCTCACATTCTGTGCAAACTATTTTTTGATTTTCTAATTCGATATCCTTCTTACAATAAGGACATGCCAGAATTTCCAAAAGTTCCTCGTTTAAAGATTCAGACATCGATATCAACTCTTTACTTCAACTACGTAAGCTTTTCCTTTTCACCTAGTTAATGGTATTGGAACTCTCAAATTTCCTAAACTCTAGTAAAAATTAAGTACTCGAAAAAAACTATAAGATGGGAGTAAAAATCCTTTCCCACTAAGAAATGGTGATAAAAATCACTTCTATATCAATAGTAATCCCAGCTAAAGATGAAGAAGAATATATAGAGAGATGTTTGAAATCTTTAAAAAACCAAAAATACACTGAAGATTACGAAATAATTGTTATAGACAACGGAAGTACCGATAAAACTCCCGAAATAGCAAGAGAATACGCCGATAAGGTTCTTCACAGGCCAAAACTAGAGTTTTACGATCTTTGTAACGTGGGGATTAATGCTTCAGATGGAGAAATAATCGCCCGGATTGATGCTGATTCTCTCGCCGACCCGTATTGGTTGACAGAAGCATCTTCATCACTTCAAAACTGTCCTAAGTCAGTTTTAGTGTGTGGTGCGATTTTACCTCTGGAGAAGATTAAAATGTATGAAATATTGCTCTACTTATACAACACCTTCATGAACGTCAGTATAAATTATCTTTATTTTTCTACTGCAATTGGAGGCAATAGCGCGTTTTATAAGGATAAAGCTATGGAAATCGGAGGTTTCAAAAACTGTTTTCCTGAAGACGGCAAGCTTGGAAAAGATATGAGCAAGGTTGGTAAACTAATTTTTAATCCTGACATGAAAATCCATACTTCCATGAGACGTTATTTAAACCAAGGTATTTGGGATACTATACTGGAGTTAATATCCTCTCACTTGAAATTAAGATGGGGGGATAAGAAAAATTTTGAAGAAACAAGATATTGGGAAAATCAAACAAATTGAGCTTATAAGAAAAACTGATTTTTTGATGAGCGAAGATTTTATTTTACCAAGGTTATCTTTGATTAGTTACTTTCTAATGACTATATAATTAAATAGAGTGATAATGGGAAAAATTCAGAATTAATAAGGTGCCTGATAAGTGAAATGATTTCTAAATACCATTATGAAGGAGATTTCTCGAATCTCTAAATAATAGTAAATTTAAAAAATCAAATTTAACATCTAAACACAAAAATCAATGAAAACTTGCCGAGGAGAAAAAATAATGATATCAATCATTGTGCCGGCTTTAAACGAGGCGGAATGGATCGAAGGATGTATGCGATCACTCCAAAATCAAAATTATTCTGGTGAATACGAAATAATTTTACTGGACAATGGAAGCGAAGATGGAACAAAAGAAATTGCCAAAAAATATTGTGATAAATTAATCCGAGTTCCAGATCTAGAATTTTTATACCAAATCAGAAACAAAGGAATCCAAGAAGCGGACGGAGAAATAATCGCACAGATAGACGCTGACTGCTTAGCACCGCCAAACTGGTTAAATGAAGCTAAGGAAAGTCTTGAAGATAATATTTTAGTTAGTGGACCAGTTTTTCCCTTAGAAGATTCAGAATTTTTGAACTGGGCTCATTATATTTACAACACTTTCATGAGGATTTCTATAAACAAGCTTCAATATTCCACTTCTGTTGCCGGAAATTCTGCTTTTTATAAAAACAAAGCCAAACAAATTGGAGGCTTCAAAAATAAGTTTCCGGCAGACGGAAAATTTGGGATGGAAATGAGAGATGTTGGAAGTATTAGCTTTAATCAAGATATGATTGTAAGAACGTCTATGAGGAGATATTTTGAATCATTTGGACCTACTGTTTTGGAGTTGATAATTTCTCAGATCAAACTTAGGCAGGGAGATGGAGTTCCCTACGAGGAAGCTGACTATTTTGAAGATACGGAATATAGAGAACCAAGCTAGCCGACGAGAAAAATAAACCCCTAACTGATAATACCTCACAATAATTTGTTTTAATTTCGGAGTATGAATAACTCGAAGAGACAGAAATAACTTTCCAGACCGAGAAACCCGTTCAAACTCGATAATTAGAAATAAGTATTTCAATAATTTTGGATACGTCAAAAAATTTAGATCTAATCCAGGACCCAATAATATGTTCATCATAAAGTAAAACTAGAATAATCTGAAGGGAGCGTTGGAGAAAGTCAAGGATTTTGTTAAGATTGTTCAAGGAAAAAATTATTTTAACTACCAGCGGGCAGGATTCTTGAACAATGCTAAAAAATACTGAGTTGAGAAAGACCAGATAAAAAAACCCTAGCGACCTATATCATCCGTAAAGGTTAGAACATGCTCGGAAAGAAATCTATAATCGGCACGAGTATAGGAGTATTTATCCTAGTAATGGTATTTTTTATTTTTATCGACACCGGGGAAGTGATTCAAACTCTACTCTCAGTAAACATACCCATTTACCTTTTAGCAGTTAGTTGTATCGTAACTTCGATCTTTGTCTGGGCCTATCGATGGAAGACTCTCGTGAATGTGAGAGATTATACTGTAAAAGTTAGAGAGGTGATAGGAGGTCTGGTTGTCGGATTGGCGATAAATAATATAACCCCGTTCGCTAGGTTGGGAGGTGAACCAGTCCGAGCCTATATTTTGAAAAGGAAAAGTGGTGTTAAGTACGCTGATGGGCTTGCTTCGGTTTTGGTGGACGGGTCAGTATTTTTGATAACAACTCAGTTGTTTGTTCTTGCCTCACTCTTTGTTTTACCATTTGTAATGACTCCCCCTACTTGGTTGACAATAGGGATATTAGCATTTGAGGTGATAATGATTTTATTTCTCTTATCTTTCCTAGGCATTTATTTTGACAGAGACTACATACTTCGGCTTATAAACTTTCTTACAGAAAGAATCGGTTTTCTTAAAGAAAGAGAAGAAGAGATAATCGGAAAATATCAAGATTTTCAAGCAGGATTCAAAGAAAGCCTTCGAAATAAACAAGCTATGGGAAAAGCTTTGACCTCAGCTTTTTTAGCAAAAGGGTTAAATCTAACCGCTTACTATCTAATTTTCATCTCATTAGGTCACCAAGTTCCTATCTCACACATATTTGTAATCATGGGGCTTTTACATATCGCCTTAGCACTTCCAATAACCCCAGGGTCCTTAGGTATTTACGAAGGAGCTTTCATATCCGGATTTGTCTTGCTTGGCTTACCAGTCGAAATCTCCGCATCCGCAGTACTGCTACAACGTCTGATATGGTTTTGGGGAGTAAGCGCAGCTGGTGGAATATTAGGAATACACTATGGCATTAATTTCTCAAATATTTGAAAATCCCACAACGCATTATTGATAGGACAATCACAGAGCGAAAAAAGTATTCCACTATTAATCAAAAAACTAAATCTTCAAGTAAAGAATTAAAAATTTTCATACAACCTTTATCATTACATGTAAGAGAAAACTATAGCT
>CAZSNS010000003.1:6834-11349 GCA_964608515.1 Hadarchaeota archaeon (SeqCode) | reverse complement strand
GACCCGATATCAAAGATAAACCAATGATAATAAACAGTTTTGAAAGAGGTTCAGAGCCAAATTCAGGATTCATCGGCTCTCCTCTTAAACGATTCATAGTATAAACAGAACGTTGAATACCCAACTGACCAGCCCACAATACTAGAGGTAGATTAACTCCAAATATAAGAATCACAATAAGCACAGAGCTAAGTTCTGAGATCGAAACATTTGTTAAAGTCCAATTACTGACGATGTTTTCCACATAAACGAACAATAAACCGTCATACATACCTCTTGCAAACAAAAATACAGCACTCCCGACGCCGAAAAGTATATGAGAAAGAGCGAAAACTGAAACCGTAGTCAACGTAAAATAGGCAATTACCTGCAACCAACTAGCCATCTCGGTAGGATTAGGAACTCTTACTACTCTACTAAGAGAAATTAAAATCTCACTTGAACCTATCCATCTAAAGACAACGAAACCAGAAACCCAACTGACTATTACTACCAGCCAAAAAAATGGCTTTAATCTATCCGAATGCAAAAGATCCCCCAGAAGGAATCAAAGATTTGTTAAACTTCATGCTCCTGCTCGTATCTCTTTTTCGCTTCGTCAATCGTTTTCTTTAAATAATTATGATCAGTATCAACATTATCGTCTTTTTCAGAACTGCTCTTCTTCTTGGTCTTCTTTTTTGTCTTCTTCTTGGTCTTCTTTTTCTTCCTAGTTTTTGAACTGCTGGAACCTTCCATCTTCTTCAGACGTTCTTCTACTACTTCCAACCGTTTCTCTAAATTTTTCACTTTTTTCTCAAGAGATTCTACCGACATATTCTCAGTCATGCCTAAGCACCGATTCAGGCTGGAAGAATTTGTCTAATAAGTTTTTTCATGATGAAAAACTCTCCTCAACAATCTCCCCACCTGGTTCCTCTTCTTTGAACACTTGCGCCGAAAATTTCTCCATTTTTACATTTTTATTGACCCAAGTATCAGGAGACAAACCTGCCTTCACACAAGTTTGCGATAAAAATTCTTCTACGTCCCAATCGTTATCTACTGGAACTTGAGGTAAAAGAAGTCCCTCTCTACCCTTATATTCAACAATTAAACCATCTCTACCAACTTTTACTTTTTTAGGATACTCCTTTGGACTATCAACTTCGATTTCCTGAGGAACTGTTAAAACGCTAACTTCAACGGTAACCTCATCCAATTCATCCTGGTCTAGCCGAGGGAATCGAGGATCTCTAGTAGCCGCATTGATAGTAGACTCCTTCAAACCTTCGATAAACGGTTGTTGAGGCAATGGTCTACCTATACAACCTCTGAGATTTTCGTTTTTATTTAGAGTGACAAATACTCCTCTTTCCTCTTTCAACTTTTCTGGAATCTCTTCAGTTACTTCTGGTTTTTCCTCGTCTTCCAGATATTTTTCCAAGATTTTTCTAGAAATTTTTACAACTTTTTTTCCTTCTTCTAAACTGAGCAATTTAATCCCCTATTTTTTCTATTGTTTCTCCTATTTTTTCCCAGTGACTGCCCTGCCAATAAACTTTACTACATTTTTGACATTTCCAAAATTTATCGTTATTTTTTAGCACCCCTTGCGGAACGTCATTTTTTATTTCAGGCTTTTTCACAACTCTTAAACCGCCATTACATTCTGGACATCTGGAAGTTTTTGGAGATATGTCAAAATTTTCTCCTGTTTTTTCTGATATTTTTTCCATTTGTTGAGCAATTCCTTCTTTTTCGTTTTCAAGTAGTACACTCTCTAAATTATTTTTCAAAGCCTTACGATGAAGATTCACATCTCTTGTAATCAAAATTCTAGAATCTTCATCCGCTAAATTTAGTAAAACTTCGTCTTCCTTTCCAGAGGAAACAGAGAAATCATTAACGCAAACAACGTCTTGTCCAGCTAAACGAAGCCAACGAGTTAACTTACCAAGCATACCATCAGTAACAAAATCCATCCTACCAATATTAAAAAATAATTTAACTCTCTTCGGCCAACTTCTCCGCCAACTCTATAATCTTTTTCGCCGCGGGAGAATCCTCCTTCCATTCAAGCAAAAGCTTTCCATTATTTATCGAACGCCTAACTTCCTTATCATACGGAATTTCAGACAAAATAGAAAGATTCATAATCCTTTCTATCTCATCACTAGGCAATTCATACTCCTCACCCTTGATCTGGTTTAGAACTATCCCTAAAGGGTCAAGACCCAAAAACCCACTAGCAACCTTAGTTTTCATAGAATCCGAAACAGCAGTCATCTCAGGAATAGTAACAATAAGCAACTCCTCACCTGCCTTCAAAGCAGCAATAGTCTCCTTTCTCAACCCATTAGAAGCATCAATCAAAACAAAATCATAACCCTCTACATGATCCTTAACTAAAGAAGAAAACCTAGAAACTTTCGCCTTTCTAATCTTCTCCAAAGTAACAGCAGCGGGAAGAATTTCCACACCACTAGGCCCCTCATAAATCGCTTCTTCATACGAAACATCACCCGTCAAAACATCATTAATCATACGAGGAGCCTTCTCCAAATTAAAAAACAAAGCCTGACTAGGAGAAGTTATACTACCATCAATAATCAGAGTAGACTCACCCATCCTCGCCAAAGCAACCCCCAAGTTCGCAGTAAGAGTACTACGGCCGACACCCCCCTTTCCGGAACCGATTGTGATTTTGCGCATTAAAATTCCTCACTTTAGGTCTTTTTTAAGAATATAGGGATAATATTTTATCTACTCTTTTCTTTCCGAATATTCGTTTGGGTTCTTCCTCTTTAAAGAATTCTTTTAATGATGCTTTCAAGTTTTTCGCCATGAATATGTTTACAAAATTTTCTTGTAAATCCTCATTCTCTTTTAAGAAATCTAATAATGAGTTCATTTTTTGATCCGGAGAAACCTGCAAAGAGTTGAGTAATAATTCTCCTGTTTCTATTTCTTTTCCAAACTTGTTTTTCCATTCTCTCTCATATTCGGAAAGTTTTTCCTTATACACATTATTTTTTTGGACGCTTTCCGCGACAACCTCCCCAGCTATCTTTCCTGATTCTAAAGCATACCTCAAACCATGAGCTGAAAGAGGATAAATATGTCCGGCCGCGGTACCTACAGCGACAATTCCATCGCTAAACGTTTTATCCAAAACCCCTTCAACTGGAAGTTGTCCTCTATATTCACCTATAGGGACGCTTTCAGATAGTCTCGCGGGCTTTTCTCTACCGATAAATTCGTCTAAAGCCGAGTCTGGATGTATTCTAACCCCTCTTATTCCCGTCATAGCATGATCATTATCGAACGGGAAAATCCAAGCATAACCTCTCGGAGCCAGTAAAGAATTGAAAAAAAGATCAATTTTTTGCCCTCCCCCAGCATTTGTCATAAGATATTCGTTTGCCTGAGTTGTTTTTTCTTTATCCCAATCCGAATTTTGAACTTTTCGAAGGAAAATGCTAGACCATTCGGCTCTTGCTCCGGTAGAATCTATTACGGCTTCACTTTCTATTTCTTCTGACCATTCTCCTGCTTCTATCCTAACTCCCTCGACTCTCTTATTTCCCTTCAGAAGACCTCTGACTGGGGCTCCCACCCATATATCAGCTCCTGCTTTGACGGCTTTTGATGCGAGAAGTTGGTCGAATTTTTCTCGATCTATTATTTTCCCAAAATTTCCATTTATCTCGAGATTTCTATGTGTGGAATGTAACTCGATGTTTTTTACGTTGCTCTTTACTGTTTCAGAAAATTCTTTTTCTAAATTTTTGGAGGGTATCCAGGAGGATGTTTGGGTTTGTCCTATCTGAGCTTGAAGTTCCAAGAGGAGTACTTCCATTCCTTTTTCCGCTGCATTTTTTGCGGCGGATAATCCGGCCGGTCCTCCTCCTGCTATAATTATATCGTAGTCGCTAGACATTTGTTTGCCCTAATTCATTTGAAAGAAATGGGTTTATAAAGGTGAAATTTTTTTCTAAAACTTGTTTTCTCTTTATAAAGGACCTCGTCATTATTTTTTATTGAGATGCTCACATGCAGGAAACAACCGAAAAACAAACGAACAAAACACCATCAAAATGTCCCTCATGCAACAGCACAGCAACAATCCAAGACCACCAAAGCGGAGAAAGCATATGCACAAGATGCGGATTAGTACTTCTAGAAAAGAAAATGGACAAAAAACCAGAATGGCACGACGAACCAGGAGAACAAACCGGAAGAGCAGACACATCCACAGGATCAGACATAACACAACACGATAAAGGACTCGGCAGCCGAATGGGAGATTCAAGAGAACTATCACCAGCGTGGAGAGCAAAGATTAGAAGACTTCGGAAATGGCACAAAAGATCAAGAGCAACCAACTATCACGACAAAAGCCTAAGACAAGCACTAATCAACCTCGACAAACTATGCGAAGACCTCCACCTAAAAAAAGCAGTGAAAGCCGAAGTAAGCAATCTCTATAGAAAAACAAAAAAAGAAGAAAACACACCAGGTAGAGACACTTGG
>CAZSNS010000003.1:0-6824 GCA_964608515.1 Hadarchaeota archaeon (SeqCode) | reverse complement strand
GGGTGTCCTAGCATCTCTAATATTCATCGTGGCCAGAATTCGTGGCATACCAAGAACTGAAAAAGAAGTCGCAGAAGCACTAATGAAAAGAAAACAAATAGAAGAAAAAGAAGCATACAAAGCACTCAGAAGAAACAGAAAAGTAATAATCAAAAAACTAGACCTAGATGTTCCAAGACCAAAACCGAAAGAATACTTAGCCCGCTTCTCTTCAAGACTAGACTTACCACCCGAAGTACAGACAGAAGCACACAAAATCTGTACTGCTCTACCTAGAAAACTGAAAAGTAGAAAAGCTTCCTTCTTAGTCGCTGCCGCTGCAATCTACAACGCTTCAAGAAAAGTCGAAGGTTATGACTTAAAAATAAGAGAAGTAGCAGAAACCCTGGATGTGGGTGTCTCAAGCCTTTCTAAAGCCGGAAAACTTCTCAGAGAAAAGAAGAAACCTCTTTCGGAATAATTATCCCCCTATCCTCACCAACTTTTTCCGTCTCCCCCTTAAGATGTAAATATCCAGTGAAAGCTGCAATAATAGAATCCTTTTCGTGTTGATTAGTATTTGGTTTTATTTCCCAGCCCTTTTCAGAAAGTAACGATAACCACTCTCCTTTCGATTTAGTTTCAAATAGAATCCGGCCAGAAGTTAGTGGATGAACTTCAATAACTTTAAAATTTAGCTCAGACAGCTTTTCAGCAAATTGAATCCCTCTCCTTGTTAAGACTTCCATCCCGCCAAGTTTCGGAGGTAAAACTCTGTATCCTCTTTTTACTAATTTCGAATCGCTATCCCTAAGCCCATTGTCTTCAGGAAAACTCAGGGGAGAATCAATCGCAATAATTTTCGGATCTTGTAATTTGCATTTTTCAATTATTTCACTATTTTCATTCATAACTTCCGAATCAATTCTTTGATCCTCTAAAACCGCTACTCCTGTCGGATTTTTCTCCTTTCCCGCTAAATCTATTCCAATACTCTTCATTTCCAAAATGATATTAAACTCATAAAATTTGAAATTATGTTTGGTGAAAATTATGGGAAGAATAAAATGGTTAGGACAATCAGGTTTCGAAATAATCTCAGAAGAAAATACTATTCTAATAGATCCCTTCCTCAGTGAAAATCCAAAAGCTCCAATCGAAACCGGTGAAATCGAAGACGCGGACCTAGTATGCGTGACGCATGACCACATGGATCATCTTGGAGATGCTATCGAAATTTGTAAAGAAAATGAAGCTACCTTCCTTTCGACTTTCGAACTCGGTAACTATGCAGAAGAACAGGGAGTTGAAGAAACAATAGGAATGAACATAGGTGGAACGATTGAAATAAAAAATATCAGTGTTACGATGGTTCAAGCCTTTCATACTTCCGAGAGAGGTGCCCCCGTGGGATACGTTCTAAATCAGGGTGAAAAAAGTATCTACCATGCAGGCGATACTGGAATATTTGGAGATATGAAACTGATCGGAGAAATATATGATCCGGAAATAGCTTGTTTGCCAATTGGAGACTATTACACGATGGGGCCAAAAGAGGCTGCTAAAGCAGTAGAGTTGATAAATCCGGAAATAGTAGTTCCAATGCATTATATGACGTTTCCCGTTTTGGAACAGTCTGCCGATAATTTTCTGAACGAGGTCAAATCTCAAAATGTCGAAGTCCAAACGGTAGTCTTAGATCCAGGAAAAAGTTTTGAGTTCTAGTCATGGCTTAATTTTTCAAAGAAAAATTTCTTCAACAGGATAAAATCTCTGAATGAGATAAAAGGATAGCCCCATTAGAACCCATACTAGGTAAGTTCCTAGCATCGTTAGTTCGGATGTGAAACTCCAAAGATTTAGAAAATATAGATTAACCGTTTCTATAAAGACTCCCCAAGAAGCGAAAAACAACCCTATTGATTTTTCTTTTTCAAAAGCATTCAAAAATCCGATAATAATACCGAGGACCACCCAAAGCAATAAGGTTTTTCCGAGAGCTGCACTACTGCGGAACTCCCACCATCCAATAATCCAAATATTAAAAGCCTCTATTACTAGAGCCAGAGAAAAAATCAACAAAATTGAAATAATTATTTGTTTACCTTTTCCCAATCTAATCCTCTAATTTTACAAGTAAAATATTCGGATTAAAGACTGTTTACCAATTAAATGAACCATAAGTGATGATTTCGGAAGACAAAAAGCCCCGGGCGGGGTTCGAACCCGCGACCTATCGCTTACGAGGCGATCGCTCTGGCCAGCTGAGCTACCGGGGCTCAAAAGTGATTGTGTTAAAATTTTGCTTAAAACTTAGTAAATAACTGTAGGTGAACCCATAATTATTAATCGTTATACCAGCATCCAAAAGAGGGAGTCTTATTTGAAAGACGAAGATCGGCCGAGTAAGGATGAGTATTATTTGGAGATTGCTGAATCTGTTTGTAAGAGGTCTCCTTGCATTCGAAGGCAGTTCGGAGCTATAATTGTTAAAGAAGATGTTATCATCTCCACAGGGTATAATGGTCCGCCTAGAGGAGTGATTAACTGTATTGAAGCAGGTTGTTTAAAAGAGGAGTTGGATCTTCCCCATTACGAGCAATATCAGTGGTGTACTGCAGTGCATGCCGAAGAAAACGCAGTGATAAACGCTGCAAGACACGGTACTAGTGTTCTTGATGGGGTGCTTTATCTTTACGGTCGGAGATATGAAACTGGAGAAACTTTCAAAGGCAGGCCTTGCGATCGTTGTAAAAGAACTTTGATTAACGCAGGAATTCAAGAGGTTATTACGAAAAATAAAGAGGGGACCATAATCAAGAAAGACGTTGAAGACTGGGTATCTGACGATACTAAAAAATATTTAGAACAATTAGAGGAAGCCAGAGAAAAACAAAAAAATGACAAATAAGAACCATTATTTCGATAAGTCTTTCACATCGTTAGCGAAATAAATTTTATTTTCTTCAAAATCAAGTTTTTCTATCTCAACCAAAATGAAAATTGGAATATTGAATTTTTCTAATTTTTTATAGCCGCCGAAATTTCTCTTAGCTATGATGAATGCAAAACCTTGTACTGAGGCTCCAGTATCTTTTACTAGATTTGTTAGAGCTTCACTCGTCAATCCCGTATAGAGAAAATCGTCAACAATCAAAACTCTATCATCTTCACTAAGATAATCCTTGGACAATGCTAAAATTGTTTCATCACCCTTCGTAGCTGATTCAATACTTCGAGTAACTGGATTCTTCATAGTCTTTGGAACTCCCTTTTTCGCGTAAATTACTGGAATCTCTTCAGTAGACAACCGATTCAAATGAACTGAAGTTGCATAAGCGATAATATTCCCGCCCGCTTCAGCAGTGACAACCTTAGTAATATCCTTATCAACATGGTTCTCCGCAATTACTTTTCCAACCTTATCAATCAGATTTGTATCGATTTGATGATTAAGAAAACTATCCACACGTAAGAAATCCTCGTCTAAAATCTCTCCTTCATTTTTTATTTTTTCAAGAAACTCGTTACGAACTTCTTCCGTCGATATTCTAAACTCCTCCCAATCACTCATATTCTATAGTTGCCGGAGGCTTAGGAGAAACATCATACCCAACAATACTAGTATCAGTCACTTCAACTATCTTTTCACCAACTACTTCCAAATCATCGAAAGGAAGCTTCAATGGTTCAGCAGTAATAGCATCCTCCGAATCAACAATTCTCAACCCCACAATCCAATCCTTATCATCACCAGAACTAGCCAATTGGAACAGAACCCGTGAAGCTTCGAAACGTTTCGGAATTTGTTTTCCCAAATAATAGACGATCTCCTGCTCCAGATTCCCCCTTAACAAAATGACGGGAGCATAAACCCTCTGCTTCTCACCATCTTCCTCTACAACTCCTGTAGCTTTATTTTTCAAAGAAAAAGCCTCAGCTTCCAACCCAAGTTCTTTCAAATAACTATTAATTTTTTCAGATTTTTCCATCTCATTATCGAAAGTAGCAGAAAAATACTGAAAAGGAATACGAGATCCTGAAACTTGGTCCCAAAGATTCATCCGCCCGTATTTTTCCTCAAAGTAGTTCTCAACGAACCTTTCCAAATAATCGTTCGCGGTTTTCTCATTCTCTAACTTGTAATCATTTATCTTTTCCACAGTCCTAACCGACAGGCCGGGACCGGGGAAAGGTTGTCTTAAATATATCCCCTCAGGTAAGCCACTTTCTCTTGCAAGAAGTCTGACTTGAGGTTTGTATAATCCTGTCAAGGGTTCTATCATTTTATTGACATCAAAGTTCGTGTCTACATTGTTTTGACTTTTGATTTCTCCTTTTGTTTCCATTATATCGGGTCTGATTGTTCCTTGAGTAATCGCCTTTGCTCCAATCTCTTTTATTTTCTCATTCAAGACATGCTCATATGTGTTACGAAAAGCGATTCTTTTCTCTTCCGAATTTTTGATCCCGAAAACATTCTCATGGAAAAGGTCTGATTTATCTATAAGTTCAAAATTCTTCATGTGTCCAAACTCTTCCTCAACCAAATTTACTTCCTCTTCCCCCTCGATTTTCCTCATAAATCCAGTATCAAAATGTATAGGATATAACCGGTCTCCTATAGCCTTTTCAAAAATCATAGCAGTGACAGAACTATCGACACCACCTGAAAGAGCACATACAACCTTTTCATCTTTCGAAACACGCTCTTGAATAAAGCTAGCAGCAGATTTAAGAAATTTTTCAGCATCTTCCAAACTTTCAGTGTACCTATAAACAGTTGCCTCAGGCAATTTTTCACTCTCTTGTTTTTCCATTTCCCAGCGTAGTATATAAGATATTTCTCTCCATCTCCGTCGTAAGACATTTGAACCTCACTTTTTTGCTTTAGAGAAAATCTCTAGAACTTTTACCCTCAAAAGATAAAATGGTGATTAGCTACCTTCAACAGTTAAGTTCAATACAACCTCTGCAATATTCCTGCCATACTCGGAAATTCTTCTAATACTTTCAACCATTAATCTTATCTTTATCGTTTCGACGGGTTCTTCTTCGGATAAATAAGCGTTTAACTCCTCTTCTTTTTTATAAAGATCATCCATCTTTTGAATTACTTCTTCCGCTGCATAATAATCATCTTCAAAAAGAGAATCCATAGCCTTTTCAAATATCTCAACAGCCATGGAATTCATGTTTTCGAGCATTTCCAGAGTTTTATCTTTCACCGGTTCTTCCATCTCAATGATGTTTTTCGCTATCAGAGCTATATGATCACCAACTCTTTCAACATGCTTAGAAACAAGCCTATATCCCATACATTCAGTAGGTGTTTCCAGACCAATTTCCTCTAGAAGGGAATAATCCGTCAAAGCTGCTTTAATTTGTCTAATCAAGTACATTTGAAATCTGTCTATTTCATTATCAAGTTCGATAACTTCTTCAGCGAGTTCCTTATCATTTTCTTTCAAAGCAACTAAGACACTATCTTCCATTGAAGAAGCAATTCTATACATTCTCTTAAGGGCTCCTTTTGCTGAAAGTTGTGAATAACTCAACAATGTTTGTAAGGTTATTTCCTCCATAGACTCGGAAATTATCTCGGTTCCGACTAGCTTTTCTCGGACAAGTTCCTTAATCGCTTTTCTACTATCTCCTCTAAGCCTTTCTCCAGCAGATTTAATCCGAATTTTATTATAGCCTACAAGATAGAGAGATAGTATTTTCCTTTTTATCGCATCGAAACTTTCCTCAGAATTTATCTCAATGGAGATTTCCGAAGTTTCTTCTTCTTTTAGTCTTGCTGGGGATAACATAAGTGAAGAGCTTTTTTCTTCAACAATCATTTCATCACCGGAACTAAGTCCGAACTCCTCTATCCACTTTTTTGGAAGAGATATAGTGAAAGTGGAGCCGCCGGTGACTTGAAGCTTTCTGGTTTCTCCTTCCTTTTTCCTAGCCATTTTCAACCGCCATAATCTCTATATTTTTTAATAATTTAAATTATTCTCTATAAAAATATATATCTATATAGAGTATATATTCTATTTGGATGAAATATATATTTAAATCTTGTTAATTAACCCCTGAATACCAGTGAAATAGAGAGGTAAACAAATTGAATGAGAAAGGCATCGGAAAAATTGGTATCTTACTAGTAATCCTAATAATCATATCAACAGCTAGCACTGGCATTACTTTAGTATTCGGCAGGAGGAAAATTCTGAATATTTCTGGATCTACAACGGTCCGACCACTAGCAAGAAAATGGAGAGACAAATACATGAAAGAAACCCCAGATATTCGAATCTCAGTCAAAGGCGGGGGATCAGGGCAGGGCGTCTCGGATGTAAAAGGCGGCCTCTCCGAAATCGGTATGTCCTCTTCAAAAAGTCTGATCACTCAGGAAAACGATCTGATTTTACATTTAATGGCTTACGATGCTATACTGTTGATTGTAAATGAAAAGAATCCGGTTTTAGACGGTTTAATGGAAAACGGCATTAAGAAATCTACTCTCAAACAAATCTATACTGGTGATATTAAGAACTGGAAGGAACTTCCTGGAATAGATCGTGATCATTCTTTATTTCACTATACAAGATCTGAGGAATCAGGTACGGGAGAGGTTTTTGCGGGATTTCTTGGGATGAGACAAAACGAATTAAGAGGGATAGGAGTTCGTGGAAACTCTGGAACGAAGGAAGCAATAAATAATAATAAATGGGGGTTAGGATTTGTCGGCGCAAAGTATGCGTTCGATGGACCAATAGACGTTATTCCATTAGATGGAAACAATGATGGAGAAATTACAGATTATGAGAGAATAGAAAACTTTAATGATC
>CAZSNS010000002.1:69584-72495 GCA_964608515.1 Hadarchaeota archaeon (SeqCode) | reverse complement strand
TTTAAAAGCCTTAGAACAAGGAGCCAATCGATATCTAGAAAAAGGTGGAGATCCTAATTCACAATACAGAGCCTTAATCCAAGCTACTGTTCAAGAAGCTCAGCATAGACGCAAAGAAAACAAATTGAGAGAGAAAGTTGAAAAATATAAACAGAAAATCGATTGAACAATCAAGCATGCTGAACTGGATACAGTATGAACCTTTGAAAAATAGTTTAATCCTTATTGGGTTTTTGGGTTCGTAGTTTCTTAGATACGATTTTCATGAGATAAAGGATTTATTAAGTAAGATAAAAATTTTGAAAAACAAGAACTCGAAATATCGAAGTTTAACGGAGGTGTTCTAGCTGGATAAAAAATACGTTATAATGATCATCGTCGTGATTCTGGCAAGCGGAGGAGTAATACTATTTTCCGGCGGCGGTAGTTTTACGACCGCAAATATTAGCGATGTTGCTCTTTCAAAAGATGTCACAGAAACCCTCGAACCTGTTAACGAGACTGAAACTTTCTCCCCGGAAGATGACTTTCATTTGACTGGAAAGATGAATAATGTTCCACCCGATACTGTAGTAAGAGCGAGTTGGTATTATCTCGAAGAATTCGATAATCAAGACCCACCGATTTTTATACACACAGATAATGTCGTGATTGGTAAGGATACGAGATTACATTTTCCTGCCAAGCGTGTTGACTCCAAGTGGGTTACTGGGGAGTATGAAGTTAGAGTATTCATAGAGGGAAAAGGTATCGTCGAAAATGTCCAATTTTCGGTCCAATAATAAAAAATGGGTCTAATCTCTTTTTATTCTATTTTTAAATTTATTGGATAATATCTATTCTGATTCTGTTGTCAGACTTATGGAAGGTAAATTTTTACTTGTGAAATAATTGAATTTTGAACATGTTAGATAGTATTTTCGGTTCTGAGAAAGAGGAGAAAATAGAACAATTAAAGAGCGAACTTGAAGAGAAAGAGAAGGAGCTTAGGGAACTTGAGAAAGAATTAAAAAAGGAAAGAGACCGTGCTAAAGATGCTATTACAGAAAAGCAAGAGACGGATAAAGAATTGAAAGATGCCAAGCATAAAATAGAGACGCTAGAGGACAAGATCGATAAATTGGAGAAGGATAGTGAAAAAGATAAAATTTCTAAGAAAGTAAAATTTCTTAAAAGATCTGAATTGGATTCTTTTATTCAACAGTTTCAAACTATCAAATCCGAATCCAAATCACTGGTTACACATTATATTGAAAATCGTGAAGAAGTCAAAAACCATGAATTTGCTAATTTATTTCAAGGACTTGACTCGGAAACAGGTTATGTTTATCTAAAAGATAATTTCGAGTTGATAAACTGTGTTCTTATCCCCCCCGTTCCAGTAGAAGCTGAATTTTATCGGGAGGAAGAATTCCGACTTGAAAAATTGCATAACAAATTAGAATCAGAATTTAGGATAGGTTTCATTTCGGCACACGCCGGAAAATCTATTGTAGGATTATTGGAGGGGTCAAAATTTACTAGTTTTAACTTAATCAAGTCAACAGTCAAGGGTAAACATTCGAAGGGCGGATTTAGTCAAGACAGGTTTGAGAGGGGCCGGGAAAAACAAATAGAAACCCATCTAGAAAAAATCGTCGAGGAAACAGAAAAGGCTTTCGAAGAAATGGATTATATTTTTCTCGACGGTAACCAAGAAATGACTTCTAAACTCAGAGATGAATTATCATTTGATTCGCAGTTTATAGAAAAATCTCTGGATATCAGTAAAGTTAGTAAAGACCAGAGGGAAGAATACGCGGAAAAAATTCTAGGCGCACGACTATATATTTTCTAGAAACCTCAAACCTTATCGGAATTAGATGTGCCATTTTATGAAACCTCAATTTTGACACAACGGTTTTTTTAGATAAAAAATAATATCTCAAAAATGTTCCCAGGTATACTAGTAAAAATAGGAAATATCAAAGATTTTGTTGATAATTCTTCATAAAAACAAAAAATTACTAAAACATGGAAGATACGTTTAGGTGTTGATGTACAAGGTTTCAATTTCCATCTTGAAGACTGGCGGAGTACTCGTCTTATACGGTATGCTAACCTTAGTGTTTCTTCACCCTTTGAGGAAAAAAATCGAAAATATAGGGATTTCCTTTCTCATTTCTTTAATATCTAGCTTCGTCTTCATTTTAGGTCTTTATAAATTCAAACCGATGGTATGGTTTGCAGAAGCTCGAAAGGCTGTGGAAATAATATTTAAGGAATCTGCTCTCGGGTCTGGTCTACTTATAATTCCCATTGCTACTGGTCTAATTCTGATTTTCTTAGGTAATTACTTATCAGAAAAAATGTCTCAACAAGAATACAGATCTTTTTACCACGCAATTTACGGCATAATGGTTGTTTCGCTACTCGCCGTCAGCCACAATATTGCATTTATCTTCCTATCATTATCGCTACTTTTACTGTTGCTCGCCGAATATTTGAGAAAATCCGATGATGAAAGCAGCCTCACCTTATATGTCAAGAAAGTATTGAATAAACCGCTTAGAAGTTATGAAAAAAGAGGATACGTTGCTAGTTTCTCTTATATAGGCGGGATGATTATTGTAATTTTGTTCCTCCCTCAAAAATTTGCTTTGGGATCGGCTTTAATTTTGTCTCTAGGAGACCCAGCAGCAGCATTAGTCGGTATGCGGTATGGTAAAAATACATTCACACACAATCCCGATAAGTCTCTAGAAGGATCTTTAGCCATGCTCACGGTCAGTATAATCTCCCTTCAAATAATTGGAATTTCTTTGTCATTAACTCTCTTTGCCGCTACAAGTGCAGTGCTTTTAGAATCTTTAGAACTAAAAGTTAGTGACAACCTACTAATACCAATCCTAGCAGGAATAGTGATGACTTC
>CAZSNS010000002.1:65230-69574 GCA_964608515.1 Hadarchaeota archaeon (SeqCode) | reverse complement strand
TTCAATCATATAATAAGTCATAGAATAGTAAAAATCAGGACAGTTCCTTCGATAATTAGATTTTATTTTCAAAACCAGTATTCTTTATTCTTGTTCATCCAAAATTCTTGAGTAGCCCGAAAAAATCAACAACCCACTAAATAGACCTATTATCAAGCCGATTATGAGTGGAGCTATTATGAATATGTAACCGAATTCAGTAGCGAATTTGATTGATATTTTTCTCGCGAAATAGAAGCCTATTCCCAATGCTATCGCTATAATCAATACTCCTATGATGTATTCTACTCGTCCTCTTTTTTGGTCTTTCATGGAAATCGTTCTTTATTTTCTGTGTTATTCATGGACGTACTAAGGATTGCCTAAATAAAAAAATCCCCCAAGTCTATGTTTTAGATTCAGACTATTCAACTGTTGAAGCTCTTGTGTCGGAATGATTAATTTTCCCGTCAGAGTGGGTCCATCTAACAATTTTTGTAATAATTTTCGTGTTAGTATGGTATTTGGAGATCTTCGGAAGTTTTGCAGTTTGCTTAGGCTTTGTTCGTCGAGGAGGTACTAATTTCACAGTGCTTCTTTTGCTTCTTCTACAGATGCGTTCTGGTGGACTATCTTGGTAAGTGCTTTAACCATCCCGGTTGGATTATCGTGCTGGAAGACGTTCCGTCCTATTGACACACCAGCTCCTCCAGCTCTTATAGAGTTGGCAGTCATCTCTAATATTTCTCTATCGGAGTCCGCTTTTGGACCCCCCGCTATAACTACTGGAACGGGACAACCCTCTGTGACGTCTTTGAAAGAAGAAATTGTCTCTGTAAAGTTCGTTTTTATAATATCGGCACCTAATTCAGCTCCTATTCTTGCCCCATGGGCTACAGCTTCAGGATCGAACTCATCCTCAACTTTCTCTCCTCGAGGATACATCATCGCTATAAGCGGCATTCCCCATTCGTTACATTTCTCCGCTATTCTACCTAATTCTCGTAACTGTTGGGCCTCATTTTCAGCACCTACATTAACATGCACGGAAACGGCATCCGCGCTTTTCTTCAAAGCTTCTTCAACGCTTGTTACAATCACTTTATTATTTGGGTCTGGCCCTAGGGAAGTGCTTGCTGAAAGATGAATTATTAATCCGACATCTTTTCCGTATCCTCTATGGCTCGGTCGCTCTATACCTTTGTGCATTAAAACAGCGTTTGCTCCTCCTTCTGCGACTTTATTAACGGCTCCGCTCATGTCTCTAAGTCCTTCAATCGGACCCATTGATATGCCGTGATCCATTGGCACAATTACGGTTCTCTCAGTTTCCCGGTTCATTATTCTCTCAAGACGCACCTTTTTTCCTAGTTCTGACAAATTCTCACCTCCACCCTACTCTAACATCTAAAAAGTAAAAATGAGGGTGGTGCTAGATTCAATCTTTGCTGATAGTTTAGATTGGAAGCAGTTGAAAAAACTTTCAACCAAGTTACTCGACCGGAGTTTTTTGTTACAGCATGTCGAATCCCGTTAAGTATTGTAAATGATAAGAAAGGAAATGAAAAGTGGTCTTTTTTGACGTTGGGTTAGTTTTCACTAGCAGAACTTAAACTATTCATTGGTAATTATTATTTTTTTCAAGGAGTCTATCAAGATTTTTTTATCTTCAAGTTGCTTGAAGGCATGACTTTTTATATTTTATAGAGATAGATAAGGGCAACAGAAAAAGGAGTGTTGGAAAATGAAAAGAAGGGTTTTCATTGTAAGTGTGCCTATCATAATAAT
This sequence comes from Hadarchaeota archaeon (SeqCode), assembly GCA_964608515.1. Classification (GTDB taxonomy): domain Archaea; phylum Hadarchaeota; class Hadarchaeia; order Hadarchaeales; family JAGGTB01; genus CAYLJV01. Next base: position 67,807 of record CAZSNS010000002.1, on the reverse strand, counting down.
AGCCATTCTGGGGGCGGTGCTTTTGGCTTGGAGCACGGGCGCGACGCCAAGAATTTCTGCAGGTATTGAGGATAGTGAAAGATTTGTAAAAGTTATTGAAAATGAAGACGTATCCGCTTGGATTAATGGACATATTCATTCTAATCATGAAAAAGAAGACACTAGGGTAGATAAGTGGGGTACAACTTTTATCGATGCGGGATCGATACACGATGTTAAAGCATTATTTGGAGATAAAAGATACTCTGAGTCATTGTTCATGGTTTTCGAGAATGGGAGTAAAGAAGTGGTTGTTAGGTCCAGAAATCATTCAAAGAGAGAATGGAATAAAAATCTAGAAAATAAATTCTCTTTTAGATTGAACAGTCCGTTTAATTACCACAAGGAAAATTTAAAGGTGCAAATTTTTTGCGATGTTCAACCGGAAACCGAAAAACAGTGGAAAATTTTCGAAAATAGTTTGGATGATTCCAAGAATGCTATGGACGCAAATGCTTATCTATTTTTGGGAGATGCTGTGAATCACGGAGCAGAAAAAGACTTTGAAAAATTTGTAAAGTATTTAGAAAACAGTCACATACCTCTGGAAAATTTTTATGCTTTGGCAGGAAATCATGATTTTAGTCCTTATATGACGGGAGACCTTTCTAACTACGAGAATTATATTGTGGAAAAAACAGAAACAAAAGAAAAGATTAAATATACTATTGATATTGGAAATGTGGAATTTCTTCTTTTGGGGGACGAAAAACCTGGGGTAGGCACTGAGATTGGCGAAAATACTTTTGACTGGTGGAGGAAGAAATTAGAGAAAGCACCAGAAAACATAAATCAAATAACTTTAACTCATGCTCCCGTAGTTGGGACAGTTGCAGGTTCGGAAATAGAGGATTACTTGAGTGGAAAGCAACTATTTTTCGTTATCATTGGGATAATTATTATTCTGGGCATAGGTCTAATTATCTCGACAGAAGTTTCGTAAAACCTGCCTTCCACTTGTAAACGTTAGAAAATGAACTACCACGAATCCTTGAAATAGTCATTTTCGTTTTTTCATGAAATCTTATCATAAGTCCTATCACATCGAAACCACTTACATAACCAATTGAGAAAATGTATTCCATTCTAGCAAGTTAAAAGGATAACTGAAAATGAACTAGTAGGCTTATTGACCAGTTCGAAAAATCAATACTATTCAAGATCCCATAAATCTAAATCTGTCTCTTTATCATGTTCTCTATCTAGGTTTTTCCCCTTCATCTCTTGGACATGGATTTCTGCAGCAAATACTTTTCCGCTAATCAGATGTCCCCCCTGGGCTTCTAGATCTTCACCAGTTAAAACAGCATGAGTGTGTATAGATATTTCATTATCTTTTCGGGAAATATTGCCTGTACAGCTCGCAATTTCGCAATCTGTAGTTATTTTTGTTTCTTCATATGTGAGAGTCTCTTGATTATAGTATCCAATTTTGGCTTCCTGGAGGGCGCCTATTACGAAAAAAATGCCTTGTCTTATCTCTTTTTCATCAACTATTTTCTTAACAGATTCTACTATATCTGAGTTGTGATTTGCTCTTGTAACGTAATATTTGGCAGGCTCATACTCTAAAATATTCAAGAAATCATCTCTTTGATGTGCTATTTCATTTGGAACTTTGTAAATCCTTTGAATTTACTCAGTAACCTTTGGTGTTTCGGTGTCTTCTATTTCTTTTTTATTGCAACTTTCGTTTATGTTATCGGTTTTTCCTTTATCAAAATCTTTTTCAAGCGATGTCAAATCTTCTGGTGCGGTTTCGTTTCTCTTTAAGTATTTGTCCATTCTTTCTACAAGTTCTTCAGTTACTACTTCTGGAGAGTTTTCACAGCCAAGAATAGCTCTTTCGACTTTTTCGTGATTTGGTTTGCTGATAAGTTTTCTTAGGGCGTCTTTTTCTAGGCTCTTTTTTCTAGTTTGGAATAATTTTGGAATATTTTCCTTCATTTCAGCTACTGATTCTATGGTTTCTTCAGTGGCGTTTATAAATAATATTTCAAAGGGTTGGTTACCGAGAAGTGTGTATTGGTAAAAAACTGCTTTTCTATTTCTCCGATTATCTTGTATCACCAGATATGTATCCACATTGTCTTCTTCTAAGCCTTGAGATTTCGGATAAAACATGCCTTCTAGCTTTAGGCTCCTTACTGTTTGTTCCAATTTTTTGGCATTTTTCAAGAACTTGAATATTGAAATACCATTTCCCGTTTCTATTATTAGATCTACAAATCCTGTAATTCCTCGATAGGAGTATGGTGCCCAAACCTCGTAACATTCTTGCAAGTCCTGGATTTTAATGAATGATTTTACTAAGTCCGAGTTCTCTTCTTCATAATTGGCTTTTAGATTTCTCAAAAATAATACACCACATTTAATCATTATAAAGTGATTAAAGTATTTAAACCTAGGTATCCCCAAAAACAAAAACAAGAAAATAAACATGAAAACTGAATCCATGACAAAAAAATATGAAATCATAATAATCGGAGGAGGTCCCGCCGGACTATCGGCCGCAATATATACTGCGAGAGACGGATT
>CAZSNS010000002.1:46973-65220 GCA_964608515.1 Hadarchaeota archaeon (SeqCode) | reverse complement strand
CACTTTAGTATTGGATAAATCTGGTGATGAAATTAACAAGTTTGTAGAAATAGAAAATTATTTCGGATTTCCCGAATCCATATCAAAGAAAAATCTAATTGAAATAGGAAAAAAACAAGCGAGAAGATTTGGAGCTGAAATAGTAAAAAGCCAAGCTCTCAAAATTAGTGAAAAAGATGAGAAATACCGTGTGAATACTCCCGAAAAGAACTATATCGGAGATGGGATTATACTCGCTTCAGGAATTAAATATCAAAAGCCAGATTTGGAAGGTTTAGACAAATACAAGGGTAGAGGCGTCAGCTATTGTTCCACTTGTGATGGACCTTTATTTCGAGATAGTCGTGTTGGTGTTTTGGGGGCTGGTGATTTTGCTGTTAGGGAGGCTTTGAATCTTTTGGAGTATACGAGTGATGTTAGGATTTTTACTAATGGGAAAGATCTGGAAGCGAAAGATCAATTGATTGAAGCTGTTTCAGATGAGGGTGTTTCTATTCTTAAGGATGAGATTTTTGAGATTATGGGGGATGATAGCTTTCAAGGGTTGAAAACTGATAGCGGGAAGATTAGTCTTGATGGATTATTTGTGGCTGTAGGTGTTGGTGGTTGTGTGGACTTTGGTCGTGAGCTAGGAATCCCGGTTGAAGGGGACGCTGTGAAGACTGAAGAAAACTTGTCCTCAGGTATCCAGCGAGTATACGCTGCAGGAGATTGTACAGGAGAACCAAGACAGATTTCAACAGCAGTTGGTGAAGGAGCAAAAGCCGCTATTCATCTAATGGATGATTTAAGAAATAAAGAGTAATAAAAACTAAACAGTCAAGAGAAAGAGTGATTTCATGAATATATTATTAATCATCGCTTTTATCGTAGCAATTTTCGGAGCTTTCTCCAGTTTTTTCAAGGTAGAGAAAAACTCATCGACACATTTAGTCTTGAGGAAACGAAAATCCTCCTTAGCTTCCGGAATATTATTTCTCCTAGCAGGAATAATAGCCCTAGCCCTATCAATAATGGGCTGAAGATAATGAGAGTACTAATTAAAAACAAACAGGGAAAAGTTCATGAAGAAGAAATTTACATATCAATCCTTCATCGGCATTACTCTAATCTTAATCGGCGCACTATTCCTTTTGAAAACACTGAACATTTATGATACCAGTTATCTGATAAAATTCATTCCCTCCCTATTCCTCGTACTTGGTATATGGGCGCTATTCCGGAGCAATTTCAGAAATATAGCCGGGCCTTTTATTTTGATTTTGGTGTTCGGAACAATCCAAATAATGGTTCTCGACCTATTCCCAGAAGCGACGATCGGAGACTTATGGCCGGTATTATTGGTGTTGATTGGGATTGGTTTCCTCATTAATAGGTTGAGAAGACCGGAGGATATAGATTCGGATTCCAGTAAGATTGACCTGATTGCGGTTTTGGGAGTAATGATAGTGCTATTACATCTGAATCTTTTCAGGGTGGTGACATTACAGCATTTTTTGGAGGAGTTAATCTGGACTTGAGGGATTCGAATATCGAGACCCCTCCTGCAGAGATTAATGTTTTCGTTACTTTCGGTGGAATAGATGTTAAGATTCCTGAAGAATGGTCAGTTAAAATGGATGTGTTGCCGCTTTTTGGGGGTGCTTCTGACGAACGAATGAGGAGTAAAGAACGGGAAGAACAAAAAACTGAAAAGCCCGATTTGATCGTTACAGGATTTTCAGCTTTTGGTGGAGTTAGTCTAAAAGATTAGAATACATGCCAAAACCTAAGGTTGATTTAAAAGTCAAAATTTTTTCTAACTCTTTTTCTCTAATTTCCTTTCAATACTACCGTAATTACAAATCCATAGTCGGAACGAAGAAAATTTAATAAAAGATTAAGATTCTCATTTCGATTTTCCAACGAGAAAAAACTTGACGATTCAATTCTTAATTAGAGTATCTACTCTTCTACTCCCATAACCTCTGCCGCTATCCTAATACTGTCAGAATCTCCCGATAGGAAAACTCTATCCTTAGCCTGGACTTTTTCGTTCCCCCTAGGAACTGTAAATTCACCTTCTCTGAATATACCTGCGAAAACACAATTTTGTGGAAACTTTTCTTCCATTATAATCTCAGCAATCCGCATATCCTTGACAGGAGAATCTTCTGGAATCTCTATAATAACAATTGAGGCTTCTCCCCCACCTAAATCTGCAACCCTCTCAATAGCAGGATGTTCAATTTCAAACAAAAAAGACTCCATATATACATTAACAGTATTTATCGCCCTATCCGCTCCCGCCTCAAGATAGGCTTTTCGGTAAGAAGGATCACGAGTCCTAACCAGAATATTAGGTACATCAAAAGAACTGGAGAGGATCGTAAAAGCAAGGTTTGCAGAGTCCTTCCCAATCAAACCCAAGCAAACATCCGCCTTGTCTATTCTAGATTTCTTTAGAACATCGATTTTAGATGCATCCCCACAAATAACGTTCGCACCAGTACTCATACTTACTCTATCACAAACTTCCGAATCATTATCAATCACTATGACATCGTGACCATTATCAACAAGTTTCTGAGTAACTTTCCTACCGACCTGACCCGCTCCTGCTACAATTATGTACAACTTTATCCCCTTAACTTGTCCATACTTCTCTGTTTAAAAGAATAAAGATTGGAAGTATTTCAAGTCTCCCTACAAGCATAGCAAATGTGTAAAAAACCTTAACAATTGAGTTCAACCCCACCACCTGTTCCACTGAGAGAAAACTTGGCCCAATATTTCCCAAAGCAGAAAACATGCCGGAAAAGCAAGCGAAAGGATCATAACTTGATAGGGCGGCAGTTAGCATTCCACCTATTACTAGAAGGAAAATCCAAGTAGCAAAAATAATAAATACTCTTTCTAATTCCGTGTTTTCTACCTTTTCCCCATCTACAACCAATGGAGTAAGCATCTCCTTAGGTCTTGAAGCACGTTTTATCCGGTTCCAAATTCCCTTTAGAATAATCCCAACTCTCCTAACTTTAATACCGCCGCTAGTTGAGCTGACGCAACCACCTACAACCATCAAAATTAGGAAAATTTGTTTCGCCAAAGCACCAAAATATGGACCCCCAATATATTGGGTTTGAAACCCAGTAGTAGTAGCTATGGACAATACTTGAAATATTGAATTTCTAAATAAAGGCTCAAACGCTCTATCAAAAAGTCCTGCTTCCAGCATGATTAGGAAAGTGGTTATTCCTATTATCCCCCACCACATTTTCATTTCCATATTATTCCATAAAGACTGGATTTTTCCTTTCAAAACTCGAAAATGAACAACAAAATTTGTCCCGCCTAATAACATAAAAGCTACAATTGTGTATTCTATAAGTCTGAAGTGAGCAAATCCATTAATTCTATAATATTCGATGCTAGCATTGTATGGTGAAAACCCGCCAGTTGAAATTGTTGAAAACGCATGGGTAAAACCGTCAAAAAGAGAGACACCTTCTAACCAGAGTAAAAAAATCAAAACCGCAGTAAAACCAGCATAAATTATCCATAGATATCGGATTGTCCGTCCGACATTGGGAACAGGTTTACTTGTTTTTATTTTATGAGATTCACCCTGGAATAAAATATGCTCAGATATTCCCTTTCTTCCAATAAAAAGGAAGAAAGTGATGATACCCAACCCACCAACCCATTGTATAAAACTCCTCCAAAAAATCAGAGACTTAGGTAAGGGATCCAAATTAGTAATCATCGTAATTCCGGTGGTAGTGAATCCACTTACAGCCTCAAAATAAGAGTTTATCAAACTCATCTTAGTAATCATAATAAACGGAATTGAGCAGAAGAAAGAAATGATAATCCAAGCAAGCCCCGTTAAGAAAAGCCCTTGTACGAGATTGAGGGTTCTCATCTCAAATTTTTTATTGAGTATAAAACCTAGAGCGATAGATAAAATTGCTGGAAAAATATATCCAAAGTAAACAATACTTCCCTCATAAACCCATTCAGAATAATACAAAGCAACAAGATTAGGAATTAACAGAACAACCCCAATTATAACCAATAATCTTCCCAACGCACCAAGGGAGTATTCTAAATTTCTAGGTAGTTTCAAAATATCCACTCCGATATATGATTTTTTTATTCAGAACTAAAATTTTACTCTAAACAATAAATCTATTTTTCTACCAATCCGTCTAATAAAAAGAAAAAACATTCAATGAAATTAAAATTAACAATAACTACTCTATTATCCTATGAGGAAAGAAAGGTTATTACCAACCTAATCAAAATGAGGGAGGATTATGAATTTTAAAGAGTTAAATCATCTATTTCATCCGGAATCCGTAGCGATAGTGGGCGCCTCTGAAAACGAAATGTCTGCCGGATATGCTTACACTAAGTTTTTACTTGAACATTTTGACGGTGATATTTATCCCATAAACCCTAATCTTGACCGGCTTCTCGGACTGGAGACCTACTCTAATCTAGGTAAAGTACGGTGCCAAATCGATTATGTCATCTCTTGTATTTCCGCTGAAAAAATTCCAGATTTAATTGAAGAGTGTGGTAAAAAAGATGTTCAAATTGTTCATCTTTTCACGGCGCGAATGAGTGAGACAGGTCGAGAAGAAAGAAAAAAGCTGGAAAGAAATGTCCTCAAAAAGGCCAAAAATCATGGAGTTAGACTTCTAGGACCTAATTGTATGGGGGTTTATAATCCGGATGCTGGGCTTTCTTATAATTATGATTTTCCTTCAGATTCTGGTTGTGTTGGGATTGTTTCTCAAAGTGGTGGGGCTTCTAATGATTTGGTTCATTATGGAAAGTTGAGAGGGTTACGTTTTAGTAAAGTTTTTAGTTATGGGAACGGTCTTGATATAGACGAATCTGAACTTCTTCGATATTTAGCTGATGATCCTGAAACAAACTTAATAGCTCTTTATATTGAGGGTGTGGAAGATGGAGAAGAATTCAGGAACTCCCTATCTTATGCTGCTAAAAGAAAACCAGTCGTCGTTCTTAAAGGAGGAAAAACTAAAGCAGGTGAAAGATCGGTAAGGTCTCATACGGCTTCTATGGCCGGTTCGGAAAAAGTCTGGAGTGGAGTTGTCTCGCAATGTGGTGCTGTGGAGGTGGAAAATTTCCAAGAACTCTTAGATCAAATTGTGGCGTTTCGCTTTATCCCGAAAACAGTTGGGAATAAATTACTCATAGCGGGCGGTGGCGGAGGTAAGAGCGCTTTGTCGGCTGATTTGTGGGGGAAAGAAGGTTTTGAAATACCTAAAATACCCCAAGATGTAAGGGAGAAGTTGAAGGAAAAAACGCCAGAGGTTTGGGACTGGTTGGAGAATCCTGTTGACTTTTCGATTTTACAAGATTCTTTTCTCACACCGAAAGAATTGGTAAAAATGTTTGAAGACTCTGAGAAGGTTGATTTCTTCATTTTCAATCTAACAACTGGTGACTTTCTCCCAAAGGATATATGGCGGTTATGGATGGAAGAGCAAAAGAAAAGCTTAATCGAACTAAGAGAAAATAAACCCTTGTTAGTGGTTGCCCAGAGTATCGGGATTGCTCCAGAAGGTTTTGAAGAGTGGAGGTGGAGAGAAATTGAGGAATTGCGTAAGGAATTTGTTGAAAATGATATTCCTGTATTCTCCTCCCCAAATAGAGCAGCGAAAGTTTTGAAAAGATCAATTAAGTACTGGAAAAAACAAGACAAAGCTTAAAATGATTAAATTTTCTCGTTGGTGAAGTAGGATTTACCCTATACTTAAGTCAGGGCTTCACAAAGAGAATAATGGAAAAGGAAGTGGTGTTGATAATGAAGATACTTTTGGATGAAATGTACACTGGTTTGAAGGAATATTTTGAAGTGATGGACTGGGAAGTCTCAACTGTAAAAGAAGAAGGTATTGCAGGATCCCCGGACAAGGAAGTGGTCGAATATGCCAAGGAGAACGATTTTCTTTTAGTAACCGAAGATCAAAAACCAGCTGATTTAGCCGATTTACAAGATGTTCGCTATGTTATGGTCTCTAGACGGTCTATTGCGAAGTTGATCGACTCTAAGATCCGGGAAAAATATATTGAATAATATTTCCTTTCCTCTAAAATTAGACTTTTTGAAAAATTTTTTAGATTTTCAAGTTAGCTCAAATTACCTATTATCGAAAGGATTTGAAAAGGAATTAGAATACTTTTTAACCCTTTTCATCAAGTCCTCTAATGAATTACAGATTTTCACTGTCACGCGATTCTCCATAATCTCTTTTAAGATTGATAATTTCTCTGCCAGTTGAACCGTGAATTTAAATTTTGGTTATTAATACTCACAAAATAGGCATCAACTATGTCTACTGAAGGGGGAAGGAAGAAAAAATTCGGTATGTTCTCCGGAGTGTTTGTCCCAACTTTTCTGACCATTATGGGTGTAATCTTTTTCCTCAGAGTTGGTTATGTCGTAGGTGTTGGAGGGATTTTGGGTTCGATAATTATCATCTTATTGTCAGTCAGCGTTACGTTAGCCACCGGTCTTTCCCTCAGTTCGATAACCACCAATATTAAGATTGGTGCTGGTGGTGCCTATTCTATTATTTCTAAAACTCTCGGTTTAGAAATAGGAGGAAGTGTAGGGGTTCCACTTTTTCTCGCTCAGGTCTTCTCTGTTGCTTTGTATATTTTTGGATTTACCGAGGCTTGGCTGTTTATATTCCCAAGTCATCCTTTCATGTTAGTGGCTCTAGCGACTTTCGGTGTAATATTTGCCCTTGTGTTTATAAGCACAAAACTTGCCGTAAGGGCTCAAATAATAGTTTTTATAGCAGTTTGCGCCGCTGTTGTTTCCGTTTTTTTAGGAGGGGACTTACTTAGCATAGGAATGGGAACTCCTCAAACCCCCCTATTTGGCGAATTCGGAGAGATGGATTTCTGGTCTCTTTTTGCCCTATTTTTCCCTGCCGTAACCGGCCTTATGGCTGGAGTTGGCATGTCCGGTGATTTGACAGACCCCAAGGGACAGATTCCAAAGGGAGTAATTTCAGCTCTGGGTATAACTGCTTTTTTATACATTTTGGCGGCATTATGGTTTGGCTATTCCGCATCTCCGGTTGAACTCATTGAGAATCCTCTTCTCATCGTGAAGCTTTCCTTTTTTGGACCTGTTGTGTTAATAGGTATTCTCGCAGCGACTTTTTCTAGTGCCTTGACAACGTTAATTGCGGCTCCTCGGGTAATGCAAGCCTTGTCTCAGAATAGGATTTTACCATTTAGCGATGTTATGACCGAGTTGACTGACAAAGGGGAACCTAGGAATGCCACTCTTTTTACTGGAGGAATTGTTGCGATTTTATTGTTAGTGGGTTCTCTCGATTCTATCGCCCAAGTTTTGACTATATTTTTCCTAATTACGTATATGATGATTAATGTTTCTGTGTTCATTGAAAATTTCCTTAGCTTACCTAGTTTCAGACCTACCTTTGACGTTCCGAAAGTAGTGCCGCTTTTTGGAGCGGTTTCCTCTTTTGTGATTATTTTCTTGATAAATATTCCTGCCGGAATTGGGGCTATATTTTTTGTCTTTGTAATGTATCTATTTCTTGTAAACAGGAAATTGACGCAGGAAGCAGGGGATGTTAGGTCCGGTTTGTTTAGAGAAATATCGGAATGGGCTATAAAGAAAATAAGGAATTTACCCGAATCGGAGGAACATATCTGGAAACCGAACTTACTAATTCCCGTTTTAACTACCCGCACTCTTGCTGGGAACTTTCCACTCATAAAGTCTATAGCATATCCGCACGGCACTATGACTACTTTGGGTGTTAGACTAACGAAAGACATCCAGGATAATCCGGAAACGGAAGAGATTACAGAGGGCAAAATGAAAAAAGAATTGAGACAACTCCCTAAAATAGTCAAGAGATTTGGGGAAGAAGGAATATTTACCCATTACTCTACCATAAATACCAGAGATTACGTGGAAGGAGTTCTTACTTCTCTAGGAGCCATGTCTAGTCAAGTATTCTCTCCAAACATACTATTCCTACCGTTTAAGCCCGATAAAATATCAAAAGAAAATCTAGAGAAAATAACCCAGACATCAAAAGAACTGGAAAAAGGGGTCATGATCTTCGACCGAGACGAAGAATTAGGGTTAGGGTCCGAAAAAAATATTCACCTTTGGATATCGCCCGAAACATTAGAAAAGGAGTTTGAGGCAGACAGGAATTTTGACCTAGCAGGGTTGGTAGCTCACGAGATGAGAGAAAATTGGGGTGGAATTATCAATTTCCATATGTGCGTTGCTGAAGGAAAAGAGAAAAAGGCGTGGGTATATTTGCGGAGACTGATTTATGAGGCTAGGATTCCACAGGACAAATCCAGAGTCCAAATCAAAAAAGGTGACTTTATAAACTGTCTAGATGACGCCGAAGATGGAGACCTTCATATAATTCCCTTCGACGACACGAATATTGACACCATATTCGACATAATAGAGGTTGAGAATAAATCATACCTCTTCGTTTCTGACTCGGGCCTTGAGAATCTCCTAAGCTGAAAAATAAGATTAAAGTTTAGAAATTCTTCAATTTCAAGGTAAAATACTTTTTTTGGAGTTGATAGAGGCTGGTAAGAAATATATTATGATTTGCGACACAATTTCTACTAATTCTACTACGATTTGTTTAATTAACAAATCTTCTGCCTCTGAGAGAGCATTGTCGTCCTAATAATCAAAATAAAAATTTTTCGACTATAGTTGAGGGTCTAAATTTCTAGAACTGCAGTGTATTTTCCTAGGTAAGGTCGAAGTTTTTGGTTCAATTTTTTTAAACAAAATATTTATAAAGGTTAAGAAATATTAACAATAACTAAGCTAAAAATTACTAAATATGAACTTACATAAAAAGCTTGAAGGTGAACAAATTTGAACAAACCAATATTACAAAAAAACAACCAAAACCCAACTATAAATCAGGATACTAGCCTGCACAAACCAATAACCACAAAAAAGACAAAAATCAGAGAAAAAAACCAACAAACTTCAAAAGATAGCCATAAAAATTTCTTAAACTCCTTACTTAGACACAACCTCAAAAACAAACTATGTGTAATAACAGGGTACTTACAACTCCTAGAAGACTCAAATCTATCGGATGAAGATAAGGAATCCCTAGAAAAAGTAAAAAAAGCTGCTATGGAAAGCTCGGACTTAATAGAAAAAGTCGAAAATCTGATTAAAGCCGAAAAAAACGATATAGAAACCGTACAAATAGACTCGATTATAACCGATATAATAGATGAAAGAGAAAAACAAGCCGAAAAAAACGGTATGACCATAGAATATCTAGGAAAAAACCTTCAAGCTCAAGGCGGCCCCCTCTTAAAAGAACTATTCTCTAACTTAATCGAAAATTCCATAAACCACTCAGAAGGCGAAACAATTAGAATATGGGTATGGGAAAAAAATCAAGAAATCATCGTCACAGTAGAAGATGACGGGAAAGGAATCCCCGCCAGCAAAAAAGACAAAATTATGAAAAAAGGATACAAAGGCTCCGATAGCAAAGGATCAGGCCTTGGAATGCATCTATCAAAAACTATTGCAGATATTTATAACGGAAGATTAGAGATAAAAGACTCCGAATTAGGCGGAGCAAGATTTGACGTTTTTCTCAAAAAGTCAGCAAGTCCCAGCTAAATCAGCCAAGAGGGGGGCCGCCCCTCCCCCCTCTTATTCAATTCTCTTAGACAATTGATTCTAAGGTTGAATAATCTTTTTCAGGGATTTTAGTTTCTTTTCCGGAAATGATTTTTTCTAAGGATTCCATTGCACCCTGTCTGTTGAGAGGATCGTTATTATTTCCACATCTGTAGGCGAAGGTACAATTCGGACAGCCTTCTAAGTTATCACATTTACATTCTTCTAAGATGGATTGGGCTCTTTTGACAGCCTTTTCGAAACGGTTATACAAAAGTCGACAGATTCCTGAACCTCCAGGAGATCCGTCGTAGGCAAATATTATTCCAGTTTCTCCCATTGCAACCCCTCCGACTTCTTCGCTCCCTCCTCCAGTTAACATATCACTAGTGTCTAGGATAGAGTGTTCTATTGCATGGAATGTCCCTGAAAGTTTATCCCCATTTGTTTCATCTATGTTTTCGGGCAATTTTGGTAGGGGGGCTTTAAAAACAATCCCCAGAGTTTCGAATGAATATTTTATTGGGTTTTCCAACCAATTTTCTTCTATAACCTTATCTTGAAACACATCAATTACATAATAACCATCAACGATCTCAGACATGCGAAGCTTACAATACTTTATTTCCATATTAAAAACAGACCGTGTATCCAATACTTTCAATATTTGAGGATTTGAACTTCTTTTAGCCTCTGTCCTTTTTTTACGGTCAGAAGGTAGTCTTTTTACCTCTGAACTTCCTGAATCTCCCCCAAAAGTGAAGGATAAACTCCTATACTTATTTCCACCATGTAAATAGACGGCACCTGGGTGTAATTCTCTTGCGGCTATAGGCATCTGTCTTGAACCAATCCTATTTCCGTCATGCCAAATGTGCACAGTTTTACCAATACCCCTAATAGAATAACCTTTAACTTTCTCTCTACCTTCAGAAGTCGGTCTATACTTACCGTTTTCTTTCCGAAGAAAGTTGCTCTCTTCCAACTCTTCAAGAACGTTTTCAAAATCTAAAAATTCGGACTCATCAATCGATCTATCCATAGCCCCACAAATCAGTTGATTTTTTGCTACAACCGGGTTTTTAGGTTCACAATATGCAGGGTCTATATCTTTAAAGTAATCATCTGGATGATTTCGATAGTAGGAACTTATCGGGTCATCATTTCTAAGTCCTAAAACTGCTATTCCCTCTTGCCCCCTTCTAGCAACCCTTCCCATTCTTTGTTTTAACGAGGTGATTCCAACCAATACCGACAATATTGCATCCAAATTTCCAATATCTATTCCCAATTCAAGGGTGGGCGTTGCTATTACAGATTCTAGCCCTCCATCTCGTAATCTCCTTATCACACTCCTCCTGTGTTGGTGTGATAATCCAGCGCGGTGCACTTCTGCGTCTATTCCACCCCTATCCTCTGCTATCATTTTCATCGATTCAACTCCTTTATGCGAATTACCGAATAATACTGTCTTCTTTCCAGAACGTAATGTTTTCTGAAGAACATCTACAAGCATAGTCTTTGTAGACCTATTCTCAGGATAAAGCATGAAGAAATGTATAGGTCCATGTCTCCCCTGGTCACAAGTAATAACTTTCACGTCACTTCCGAATAGGCTTTCTCCGAACTCCTTAGGGTTTCGAATCGTCGCACTCGCCCCTATAAGTTGAAAGTCATTCATAAATCTCCTTCTCATTCGCTCTATAATGAACCGAACATTCGAACCAAAAGCTCCAGTATATTGATGATTTTCATCTATCACCACATATTCTGCTGTCCTCACCAAATCGGAAAAATTTGTATCTCTACTCAAATGATAATGAATCATATCAAAATTCGTAATCAAAATATCAGGAGGGTTATTCTCGATTTCAGACCTTTTTGAACGATTAGTATCTCCATCATATACAGAAATTTTAACATCAGTATCCGTAGCTAAATTCTTGAGCTTCTCTAATTGATCTCTACTCAATGTTTTCGTCGGATAAATCAATAACGCCCGAACATCACTTCGCCTAGGCTCTGATTCTAAAATATTTTGAAAGATTGGAAGGATGAACGCTTCCGTTTTTCCCGTGGCGGTAGGAGCTGAAATAACTACATCTTCACCCTCTTGAATATTATCAATAGTCTCTTCTTGAAATTCGAAAAGTCTGGAAATTCCCTTGGACTTAAGATTCGAGATTATTCTCTCGTCAAAACCCAGTTCTTCTATTTTGGAACCAAGTTCCGGTTCTGTCGCCCCCATGTACTCATACTTCACTATCTCATCCTGCCCTCTGACTATAGATTTTCCCTCAGGAGGTAATTCTTCCAAGTCAAACTCTTCATCCACTCCTGAGTCAAGAACATTTAACTCCTTACCCAACCCGTGCCGTCTAATCCACGTTTTACCATTGTTAACAAGAGCCCCTTCTTCATACAAATTCTCCAACCTTCGAAAAGAATCCTCAACAGAATAATCAGAATCATCTGGAGCAAAACAAATTTCACACTCGGAACAAGATAACAACCACCGACCTGATTCGACTTGCATTGATTTTACCTTTCCATCACAGTTTGGACACTTCAATTTTTATCCACCATATTCCATTCTTCTTTTCTATCAATTTCTAAGTTTATTTTATAACAGAAGGGGGCAGGAGATTTTATTTTCCTTTCTGAAAATTTTTATTTACATCAAGTAGGAATCTCTAACCAACTTGGTTGAATCATGATAGATTGTCACTGGCACCCAACAGCTTACGAAAAAGAAGTAATTAAAGAAAAAATCGAAAAAGCCCACGAAAACGGAATTAAAAAATTAGTAGGCGTACCCTTAGATTTCAACTCCAATGAAACTCTTTTAAAAATTTCCAAAGAATTCGAATCGATCTATCCTACAATAGGAATACACCCTCAATACGCAACGAACACTTCGCAAGAAAATATTGAAAAAATCTGTTCCTTACTAGAAACTCCCCAAACCATAGCCGCAGGTGAGATAGGAATAGATCTACATTTCCTAGATAAAAAAACGAAGAAAAAACAATTAGAAGTTTTCAGAAAATTATTAGATAAAGCAGTAAAAGAAAAACTACCAGTCATCCTCCATTGCCCTCGAGGAGAACCCATAACTTTCAAAGAAGTCCAAGAAGCAAACGCAGAAAAGGTAGTATTTCACTGGTATACAGGCCCCCACGAGATTTTGAGAAAAATAATTTCTACTAAAAACTATTTTATCTCCGTTACTCCAGCTGTTTTTTATTCCGGAAAGTTGCAAAAGATTGTGAAGCTCACAAATTTGGAAAAAATACTCGTAGAAAGTGATGGGCCAACTAATTATAGATCTGATATAGGCACGGGGACTCCATCTCAGATTCCTCAAGTTTTAGAGAAAATTGCTAATATCAAAGAGGAACCGTTAGATAAAGTGAAAAAAATAACTACTAAAAATGCTGAAAAATTTTTTAATTTATAGTTTGCCGGTATTAGGGAGAAAGTTATTTAATCTCGGTTTCAAAAAAGAGAACGATATGAAAAAAGAAATTATGTACTCCGTGGCGATCATAGCCTTTGTAATATTTACCGTTGGAACGATGGAAATATTGAAAAGAATTTCTTCAGATTTAACAATCCCCTTCACGATTATAGTTCTCACTTTGATAGGAGGTATTGCTGTTAGTTGGGCCTCTTGGGATTCGGCTAAAGGAGAAGGGCCTATGAAGTATTCTGTTGTTTTCGGGGTTTGCGCGGTATTGTTGTTTAGTTTCGGAGCTTTTTTGACTTTTTCTACCTTTATTTTGTAGAATAAAGAAGATAATTAAGACGTATTAGTGAAACCTTTCTAACTATATTCACTTTTTTCAGTGCCTACTTTAGACTATGAGGAGATTTATAAAAACATTCAAAGATTTATTAAATTAACGAATTGTTTCGGTTGGTATGATGATAAGAGTTCTGTTAGTGGATGATGAACCGGCTTTCCTTGAACAGGCGCAAGAATTTCTGGAAAGAGAAAACAACGAACTTGAAATAATAACTTCGACCAGTTCAAAAGAAGGGTTAGAAATTTTTGGAGAAGAAAGTATTGAAGTTATAGTTTCAGATTTTAAAATGCCTGAAATAAATGGGCTGGAATTTTTGGAAAAAATACGTGGAGATAAAGATAGCGAAATTCCTTTCATAATATTAACCGGTCGGGGACGAGAAGATGTGGCTATGGAAGCACTAAATTTGGGTGCTGATAGATACCTGCAGAAAGGTGGTGATCCTAAAACCTTGTACGGTCTTTTAGAAGATGCTGTTTATCAAGAATTTGAAAATTACAAAAGAGATAAAGAACTCAAAAAAAGAGAAGAGAGATTAAATGCCGTTTTGAATGCCTCTAGCGAAGTAATATTCACAAAAGATAGAGCAGGACGTTATACAGATGCTAACAGCACATTATATGACTTGTTTGGATTGGCTAAGGATGAACTAATAGGAAAAACAGACGAGGATTTATTTGATTCTAAGGAAGCTGAAAATCTTAGAGAGAATGATAAAAAAGTAATGGAGACAGAGGGGAGGAATAAAGCCATACATACTCTTTCAATAAAAGGAGAAAAACGTATTTTTGATGTCACAAAAGTTCCTCTTAAGGACGACCAAGGGGAAGTAATAGGTGTATGCGGGTTTGCAGAAGATATAACGGAGGAAAGAGAAACTGAAGAGAGACTACAATTTGAAAGCAACTTACTTAATTCATTATTAAAAAATATCCCTGACTCTGTTTATTTTAAGGATAAAGAGGCTCGATTCATAAGAGTTAGCAGATCGAAAGCTGAGCATTTAGATACAGATCAAAAGTCTATTATCGGAAAAACTGATTTTGATTTTTATCCGGAAGAGGAAGCTCAGAGGATGTACGAAGACGATATGAGGGTTATGGAAGAAGAGGAACCAATTGTAGATAAAGTCGAAGAAATAACACGCCCTAACGGTGAGGATAAGTGGGTTTCCACTACCAAAGTCCCCCGATATAACGAAGATGGTGAAGTCATTGGATTATTAGGTATTTCTAGAGATATTACTGAAAGGAGAGAAGCTGAAGAAAGACAAGAATTTTTGCACACACTATTGAGGCATGATCTTAGGAACAAAATTACCATTATCGAAGGTTATTTGGATCTGATTGAAGGAGAGGGTATGTCAGAGGAACATGAAAAATATGTGAGAAAGGCTTTGAGAGTCACTCAAGAAAGTTCAGACTTAATAGAAAAGGTCAGAACCTTGCGAAAGGTCGGGGTAAATGAACCAAGAAAAGTGGATCTTGACTCTGTAATTGAAACCGTTGTTAGTGAAAATGAACCGAAAGCCACAGATCATGATATAAAAATAGAGCGTGGGGAGTTGGGTTATGAAGTTTTAGCTGATCCTCTTCTTGAGGAGGCTTTCTCTAATATCGTGGAGAACTCTATTGAACACTCGAATTGTGAAAGGATTACTATCACAGGAGACGAAACGGAAGATGAGGTAATTATTTCGATAAGAGATGATGGTTGTGGTGTAGATGAAGGGGATAAGGATAGAATCATGGAAAAAGGTTTCAAAAGCGGGGATTCATCAGGTTCGGGTTTGGGAATGTTTTTGGTTAATACAATCATTGAAAGTTATGGAGGGGAGGTGGAGGTGAAAGATTCTGAAGCTGGTGGAGCAAGATTTGATATTCATCTTCAAAAGGGATAGTTTATTGTTTAATTCTTGATTATTGGAAAAAGACAATAGTTAAGACTGATAAAGAAAAGTACGTGAGGGGAGATATCTGATGAACTTTTTAAAACTAATATTGTTATGGGGGGATAAGTATGGATTCTGAAGGATTTATGAACACCTTATTAGGAAATCTTTCTTCTATAGTTTATTTTAAAAATGATAAGAACGAATACCTGGAAATTAGTAAATCTGCTGAGGATTTTGGTTTCAATGTTGGAAATATAAAGGGTAAGACTGATTTTGATGTATATCCTGAGGAGCAAGCTGAAAAAATCTCTAAAGAAGATGAAGAAGTTATAGAAGCCGGAGAATCTATTGAGAAAGAAGAAAAAATAACTTTTCCTTCGGGAGAAGAAGTTTGGGTTTCTGCCAAGAAATTCCCACATTTTAGCGAAGATGGTGATGTTGTTGGCATGATTGGAATTTTGAGGAATATTAGTGGGCGTAAGAAGACTAAATTTGCTTTGGAGGAATCTGAAGAGACATACAGAACAATTTTCGAACATTCTGGAACCAATGTGATTATTCAGGACGGAGAGTTTGTTGAGATTAATCCTGAGTTTGAAGCTCTAACTGGTTATTCTGAAGAGGAGTTGCTCGGACGGAATTCTTTGGATATTGTACCGAAGGAAGAAAGGGAAAATGTCCGTGAGAATGCTGTAGAAATGCTAAAAAATGATCGGTCTGAGCCTTACGAACATAGGATTCAAACCAAAGAGGGAGGAGATAGATGGTTATTGGAAAAAGTTACTTCGATAAAATATAAGGGGGAAAGAGCATCTCTAGCTTCATTTATCGATATTACTGAAAGAATAGAAGAATCAAAGAGAAAAGAATTGCTTCAATCTTTACTCAGACATGACTTAAGAAATAAAATCCAAGTAGCAAAAGGCTATCTTATGCTTCTTAAAAAACAAGAACTATCTGAAGATAGTAATGAATTTCTCAAAAAAGCAAGCAGAGCCATCAAAGACTCTTTAAACTTAATAGAAAGGATGAGAGGAAAAAAGAAAACCGAAGAAATAGAGATAACCACAGAAGACATGAAATAAATTAAATTCTATTCTTCCCAACCCTTGGCCTTCTCTACAGCCTTTTGCCATTTTTGGTACTTCTCTTTTCTCTCTTTTTCTCCCCATCTGGGTTCGAAAGTTTTATCCACTTTCCAGTGTTCTCTTATACTCTCCAAATCCTCCCAAAAATCCGAAGCTAGTCCTGCCGCATAAGCAGTGCCCAGAGCTGTTGTTTCTCTTATCTCTGGGCGAATTATTTCCTTACCTGAAATATCAGCTTGAAGTTGTAGTAAAAAATCATTTGCTGTGACCCCTCCATCAACTTTCAAGTCTTCCAAGTTCGTCTTCAGATCCTCTATCATGGCTTCCAACATATCTCTCGTCTGAAAAGAAATCGATTCTAATACCGCTCTCACGAAATGTTCTTTCCTGACAGAACCGGTTAGTCCAACTATTGTCCCTCTCGCACTCATATCCCAGTGAGGTGCGAAAAGACCACTAAAGGCAGGGACAAAATATATTCCACCGCTATCTTCAACCGATCTAGCCATCTCTTCAGTTTCAGATGCAGAATCGATAATTTGAAGATTTTCCTTCAACCATTCAATAGCCGCTCCGGCAATTGGGATTGAACCCTCAAGAGCGTAAGTACATTCTCCTTCTTCTAAACCGTATGCTGGAGTTGTTATCAACCCACAGTCCGACTGAGTAATTTCGTTACCAGTGTTAACAAGTATGAAACATCCAGTACCATACGTATTTTTAGCCTCCCCTTTCTCGAAACATGTTTGTCCGAAAAGCGCCGCTTGTTGATCTCCCAAATCACCACATATAGGAACTTCAATTCCTGCGGGAGCGTTTCTAGTCATTCCGTAATAGCTCTCATCTGAAGATGGTCGGATTTTCGGAAGCATTTGTGGAGGAATCCCTATTTCATCTAATAACTCCTCATCCCAATCCAAATCATCTAAATCCATCAACATTGTACGGGAAGCGTTTGTATAATCCGTTAAATGAACACCCCCTTCAGAACCACCGGTAAGATTCCAAATTAACCAAGAATCAATATTTCCAAAGATCGCCCTTCCTTCCTCAACCTTATCCCTAGCAGAGGAAACATTATCTAAAATCCATCTTATTTTAGGGCCTGAAAAATAGGTGTGAATTCGCAATCCTGTCTTTTTCCTGATAGTTTTTTCCAAGTCTTTTTCTTCTAGCTTTTCGCAAAATTCTCTTGTCCTAGTGTCTTGCCAGACAATTGCATTATGGAGAGGTCTGCCCGTTTTTGGGTCCCATACTATGGTTGTTTCTCTCTGATTTGTTACTCCTATAGAAGAAATTTTTTCGGGATTTATTCCTTCGATGGCATCTTTCATCACTTTTTGGGTGTTCTTCCAAATTTCAACAGGATCATGTTCTACCCACCCGGGGTTTGGGTATATTTGTTCGTGTTTCTCGTAGGCCTTACTAACTATATGTCCCTCCTGATCGAAAATTATGAATCTAGTCCCTGTAGTTCCTTGGTCGATTGCTCCCACATATTCCTTCTCCATCATTTCAACTCCATGAATTTTCATAATTATTATTCACAAAACTTGATAATTATTAGGGATATATCTGAGCAGAAAACCTTACAAAAACTGAAACCAAAAAGAGGTTAGAATATGATAACCGAAGAATTTGATTTCGAATCAAACAAAACCAAAATACATGGGTATAAATGGTTACCCGAAAAGAACGCTCCAAAGGGAATAGTTCAAATCTCCCATGGAATGTCAGAACATGTAGGGAGATATAA
>CAZSNS010000002.1:12251-46922 GCA_964608515.1 Hadarchaeota archaeon (SeqCode) | reverse complement strand
TGTTAAAAAATTGGGTCACCTAGCCGATGAAAACGGTTGGGACTTAGTTGTTAAAGACATGCACAACTTAACAAAACTAATAAAAGAAGAACATCCCAATACTCCCGTTTTCTTATTTGGACACAGTATGGGATCTCTCCTATCTAGGGATTTTATCTCCAAATTTGGAAACGAAATAAGTGGCACGATTCTATCTGGGACCTCCAGCCATCCTGGCCCAATAGCAAAATTTTTCATTATTATAGCTAAAATCCAATCTTTTTTTGCCGAGAAAGAATCAGACTGTCCCTTTTTGAACAATCTCTTGTTTTCCAACTATAATTCTCAATTTGAACCAAATAGAACAGATTTCGATTGGTTGAGTAGGGATCAGTCAGAGGTTGATAAATATATAGAAGATCCTTACTGTGGTCAAATTGCTTCAGCTGGGTTTTTCATTGACTTATTCAAAGGTTTGGAAGAAATACACCGAGAAAAGATTATTGATAAAGTTCCTAAAGGATTGCCAATTTTACTAGTTTCCGGAGGTAGAGACCCTGTTGGAAAGTCAAAAACTGGAGTTATGGAAGTTTATAACCTTTATGAAGAGGCTGGTATTGACCATTTGTCTTACAAATTTTACGAGGATGCGAGACATGAACTTTTGCATGAAACGAATAGAGAAAAGGTTTTTAAAGACATTATCGATTGGATTGATTCACATCTATGATAGGTATTTAAATCGTTGGATGAGTTAAAATCTTAGGAATATTAATAAAGCAAAGCTAAACTAAACCTTATAAATCACGATATTTTAAAATTATTTTGTAAATATGTGGCAAAAATCCAATTGGCCATATTATCTGCTAGCTTTTTCCGTTATTCTAGTGCTAATCGGAGGAGGGCTTTCATTAAGCACGCAGTCTAGCAATGGAGTTAAAATTAAACAAACCGAGTTCGTGGGGAGCAATGGCATAAAACAAAGTGGGAAGCTATACATTCCGCCGGGAGCAACTGCTGAAAATCCAGCTCCGGGGATAACAGCAATCCACGGTTACATAAACTCCCGAGACACAATGGAACCAGTATCATTGGAACTGGCTCGTAGAGGTTACGTGGTATTAAATGTCGACCAAACAGGTCACGGTCTTTCCGATGCGCCAGCTTTCAGTAACGGTTTCGGTGGACCACCTACGCTTAACTATCTAAGCTCTAGAGACTTTGTCCATGACAACAATATTGGACTCATCGGCCACTCGATGGGTGGGCCCGCTAATGTTGCTGCCGCATTGACTTATCCGAATTCCTATGAATCTATGGTTCTAATAGCTTCTGCGCCTAGATATGCTATCGGGACTTATCTACCAGTTGAAGGCAGCCCACAGTTTCCTAAAAATGTCGATGTGGTTTGGGATAAATTTGACGAGTTTTCACAATTGATGGCTGGAAGTGAGTTAGCTACAGGAGTTACCGAAGATCCTAAAGCGATGCAACTGTTTGGGACAGAACAACCTATAGAAGAAGGCGAACTATATGGCTCCATAGAAAATGGGACAGCGAGAGAGTTGGACCTGATTAACACTATACATCCATTCATGACTCAAAAAGGAAGTGCAATTAGAGAAACTATTGATTGGATACAACGGACCTTACCTAATGAGGACGGAACTCCTGCCGAAAACCAAATCTGGGTTTGGCATGAAATAGGTTCCCTCATGGCTTATCTCGGGGTGATACTCGCTATCTTCCCAATAGGCGCGCTACTGTTAAAACATCCATTCTTTGACGGGATTAAAGAAGATGTTCCAGAAGCAATGGGACTTTCCGGAAAAGGAAAACTACTCAGTGCAATAATCGCCGGAACAATCGGTATATTAACTTATTTCCCAGCGACCGGAATAGGATACGATAAAATACCTACTACCAGCATCATACCGCAACAAATTACGAACGGGGTAATGATATGGGCGCTTTTAAACGGGGCAATAATTATAGGACTTTTCGTTCTCTGGCACTACCTATCAAATCGAGATAAGGGGGCAACCATGACCAACTATGGGATCACGTGGGAAAACAAAACGTTAAATTGGCGCAAAATTGGAAAATCGTTACTTTTCGGATTTGCAGTAGTAGCTTTGGTCTATATTCTAGCAAGTTTCTGCAATTGGGCTTTCAAAGTAAGTCCGCACTATTGGGTATTCACAATAAAGCAATTAACTGTCGATGACTTCCTCGTGTTCCTGGGATACTTAGCACCGTTTACCTTCTATTTCCTCGCCTTCGGTATATTGTTCCACGGCCAGCTAAGGTCTTCCGACGTCACAAATTCTAGCCTTAAAATGGAGATGATAAAGAACTTCTTTATCATTACAATACCTTTCGCTATACTTTTGCTCGCGGAATACATCCCACGATTAATGGGTGGAACATTATTGACTGCCGGACGACCACTATGGACAATAATAGCCTTCCAATTCATTCCGATTCTAGGAATTGCGGCTTTGGTTTCAACGTTTTTATTCCGAAAAACGGGGCGTATCTATCCTAGCGCGTTTGTCAACGGCACGTTAATAACATGGTTGATTGTAGCTAGTCAAGCAACGCATGTTGTATAGAGGATAAACAGGCCATAGAGGGGGAGATGACATTGAGTCGGTACTTCCTTTCCCCTTTTCTTTTTTAACTAGAAAACAATTTTAGTTGTTAAAGTCTGATGTGAAATCATGGAAAAGATTGGAATTGTCGGTGCCGGTATCTCTGGAAGTGCAATAGCTCGAACTCTTAGTAAATACGAGAATTTAGAAATTCATCTAATAGAAAAGGAACCAGACGTAGGTTGGGGAGCATCCAAAGCTAACACCGGAATAATACATCCGGGTCACGAGGATGATCCTGAAAAACATCCGTTAAGAGCAGAACTTTGTGTTAAAGGAAATCAGATATGGCATAAATGGGTAAAAGATTTAGATATACCTGTAAGATGGCCTGGAGAATTAATGGTTGCAGAGGAAGAGGATGATTTCGACGTTTTGAGAAAATATTTGAGAATGGGGAAAAGAAATGGAGTTCCAGGACTTCGAATTATCGATGAAGAGCAAGTGAAGACGCTTGAACCTAATATTACACAGAATGCGATAGGTGCTCTTTGGGCTCCGACTGCTGGTTTAATTGAACCTTGGGAAGCAGTTATTGGATTGGTTGAAAACGCTGTCGAAAATGGAGTAAAACCGCATATGAGCACTGAAGTTAGAGATATTAAAACCAAAAATGGAGAAATTAAAGGAATAGATACAAATAAGGATTTTATCGAATTAGACGTTCTAATAAATGCCGCTGGGTTATTTGCCGACGAAATATCGAAAATGGCAGGGGTTACTAATTTCGATATTTATCCTCGTAAAGGAGAGTATTATCTTTTCGACGAAGACGCCACTCCGAAAGTCGATAAAATCGTCCATCCAACACCCACAGCTAAAACCAAGGGAGTTTACGCCAATAAAACAGTAGAAGGTAATCTGATGCTAGGCCCTACGGCCGAAGACTTATCTAAAGATTCAAAAGATGATAGATCTACCAGTGAATCCGGTTTAGATTTTGTTTGGGAATGGTCGGAGGACTTATTAGAAGAATTACCTCCGAAGAACCAAGTCGCTAAAACTTTCAGTGGTTTAAGACCGGAACCCCCTGAAGGGAAATGGAGGATTGAGGCTTACGACGATCCTTGGGGTTTTGTAAATGTTGCTGGTATTCGTTCCCCTGGTTTTGCTTCAGCTCCAGCTATTGCGAATTATGTTAGGGATGAGTTAATTGAGGGGGAGTTAGGTTTGAGTTTGGAGGAGAAGAATGATTGGAATCCTTATCGTGAGGGTATTGAACGGTTTTCTGAATGTTCGGTTGATAGACAACGTTCTTTGATAGATGAAAATCAGGGGTATGGTAATATTGTTTGTATGTGTAAGGAAGTGACTGAGTATGAGATATTGGAAGCCGTGGAGAGAATGGAAAAGATTGGTATTGAAGAAAAGACTTTGGACGGGATAAAATTTCGAACTTTAGCGATGTTCGGTTTTTGTCAGGGTTCATTTTGTCGATTAAGGCTGGCGAAGCTACTTTCTAGAGAATTAGATAAACCTATTTGGGAAATCACGATGAAAGGGGAGGGTTCCGAATACGCAATAGGTGACGTAAAAACGCTACAATGCTCCGAAGGTGAGTCAAATGAAGGATGAATATGATACTATAGTAATTGGTGGAGGTCCTGCAGGATTAGCTGGAGGGTCGAAAACAGAGGAGGGGGGTTTAGATACTCTAATTATTGAGAGCGGGGAACACATTGGAGGAATTCCTATGCAATGTGCTCATCCGGGTTTCGGGATGTTTTACTATGATGAGGAATTGACTGGGCCGGAGTTTTCGCAGAGGTTGATTGATCGGGTGGAGGAGTTGGGTGTTGATTATGTAACTAATGCTCATGTTACTGAAATAAATCAAATTTCGGATTTGGAAAAGACGGTTAAGGTGATTACTCAGGATGGGATTTCTGAAATAAGTACTTCCACTATTATATTTGCTACCGGGGCTCGGGAGAGACATGTTTATGAAACGGGGATAACTGGTGATAGGGCAAGTGGTGTTTTCACGGCGGGTGAAACTCAAACTCTCATGGATATTCATGGCGTAATGCCTGGGGAGGAAATAGTTATTGTAGGTTCTGGTGATGTTGGCCTAATAATGGCTAGGCGTTTTGCGTTGGAGGGTGCTGAAGTAAAAGGTGTTATGGAGATGCTTCCGTATCCTGGTGGTTTGACGAGAAATGTAGCACAATGTCTACGGGACTTTGATATTCCGCTTGAAACGCAAAAGGCTGTGAAAGAAATAAGGGGAAACATGCGGGTTGAAGAGGTTGTAACTGTAGATGTTGATGATGATCTCCAACCTGTTCCCGATACTGAAGAAGTAATAGAATGTGATACGGTCGTTTTGGCCACAGGGTTAATTCCTTATATTAAAAAACTGGAAAAACTCGGCGCCCCTAAAGATCCAGTCACTAAAGGTCCAATTGTAAATGAGTATTTGGAAACGGCGGTTCCTGGTGTTTTTGTGGCTGGAAATGCGTTGACGATTAATGATTATGTAGATTTTGTAGCTGAACAGGGTGAGTTAGCTGGGGAGGGTGCTCAAAAATTTGTTAAAGGCGAGTCTGGTGGGATTCCAACAGAGGATTGGATAACTGTGAAAAAGGGTAGGAATATCCGATTGGTGGTTCCTCATTATGTCAGTGGGAAAAAAGACGTGACTTTATATGCGAGAGTTAAGGAGCCTGAACCTCAGGTGACGGTTGGTTTTGATGAAATTGATTATGAGCGGGAGGAACCTTCGGTAAATCCGGGAGAAATGCTTAAGATAGAACTTGAAGAGGAAGATCTCGAACCGGCTGAAGATGAGTTGACCCTGAAGGTGTATAGATGAGTGAAGAAACAGAAAAGATTACTTGTATCATGTGTCCCCGAGGTTGTCAGGTTAAAGTAACTCATGATGATGACGAAATTAAAGACGTTACTGGATATGCTTGCTCCAATGGGGAAGAATATGCTATAGATGAGGTTAAATCCCCAAGCAGAACCGTAATGAGCGTTGTTAATTGTGAAGAAGGAAAAATGCCTACTATCTCCGTTAAGACTGATAAACCAGTTCCTAAGGATAAGATTCAAGAAGTTATGGAAGAACTTTCAGATGTACACGTTTGCTCCCCAATAGAAATTGGAGATACTATAATAGAGAATGTGGCAGATACTGACGCGAACATAGTAGCAACTAGACCGGCATAGAAAAAATCTTCATTTTTTCGACAATTAATATAGGAATTTAAGACAAACAACCAAGTTTTAAGAGGTTGGAACCTTACTATCATAAGTCGGTTTTACAGTGTGAAAACTGAGCCAGGTGAGGAGAAGAATAATGTTACCTATAACTTCCATGATAAAGCCAGCACTCTTAATCTTAGTGCCTCTAACCCTCGGAGTAACGTGTAAAAAATTCAACTTATTCGAACCCATTCTAGAAAAACTTTACCAAATCGTAGTCATAATAATCCTTCCAGCTCTAGTTTTCGGAGCAGTTGCAGTTCAAAGACCACCTGGAATCCTCTCATTCGGACCAATATCAGCCTTAGCCCTAATAGGAATTGGAGTCACTTCCATCGTGGCAGTAATCGGAGCTTACCTACTTGGGCTTGATAGAGAAAAAAGCACGGAGATTTTCATCAATGCTGCTTTTATGAACTACACGTTTCTAGGTCTGGCAGTAGTTCAATCAGTGCTAGGGGCTGGAGCATTGGGTAAAGCTAGTATTTATGCTGTTACTGTTGGTGTGATTCATCTAACTATCGGTTTAGTTTTGACCAAAATTAGTGCTGGTAAGGAAGTCGGTGCTAAAGAAATCATTACGGATATTCTTTCCTTCCCAGCAGCTTTTGCATTAATTGTAGCTATTTTATTCGTAGTTTTTGAGGCAGGAGTGCCCTTTTGGAATCTAGCGAGATCGGGATATGATAATTATGCTAATTTGGCATCTTTTTTGATGGTCTTAGCTACGGGTTATAAAATGGAAATCGGTTCATTCCGGAAGCACTTATCCACGATTTTAGG
This sequence comes from Hadarchaeota archaeon (SeqCode), assembly GCA_964608515.1. Taxonomy (GTDB): domain Archaea; phylum Hadarchaeota; class Hadarchaeia; order Hadarchaeales; family JAGGTB01; genus CAYLJV01. The sequence continues at coordinate 40,296 of CAZSNS010000002.1, read as the reverse complement.
TGTCGGTTCAATTAGGCTAGTTTTAGCTCCTATAGTGACTTTGGTGGCTATAACAGTTTTTAAGATTACAGAAACTGTAGGCAATATCACAAGTGAAGTAGCATTAATTCTATCAATTATGCCGCCGGGAGTTTTCAATATTATTTTAGCTGAAAGATTCGATTTAGATATTGAGTCTTACGGTTCTACAGTATTTTATCTCACTATAATTTCACTCTTTGTAGGGATGCCCATCTTAATCTATTATATGTTCCCCAGCATTTCCCTATTTTGACTGTTAGAAAAAATTCCAAACAAAGCAAGTACTTAGACCATTTCCCCTGCTTCTTCAAATTGTTTCTTTCCCTCTAGCAAATCATCGATTATTTTCGGAAGGTCCCTGATTTCAACTCTTATTTGTTCTGATGTGTCTCTATCTCGAATCGTAACTGTGGAATCTTCCAAGGATTGATGGTCAACCGTGATACAATAAGGTACACCTATCTCATCAGCTCTAGCGTATCTCCTTCCTATACTTCCTGACTCATCATATTTTGCAAAAATTCCTTCATCTTTCAAAGATTGTAAAACTTCTCTACTTTTCTCAGGTAAGCCATCATCCGTAATCAGAGGAAACACTTTAGCTTCAACCGGAGCTAGCTCCCTGTTAAACTTAAAATAACTTTTATCATCCGTTTCTTCAAAAGAATGCTCCATTGCACAATACAAAACCCTATCCATCCCAAAAGACGGTTCCACAACATGGGGAATTAGCTTCTTCCCCTCCTCCTCACCTTCTTCTTGGAAGAAAACGGACATATCCGTATTAGAATATTCATCATGTCGTGAGAGATCATAATCCGTCCTATAAGCTAAACCAGCTACTTCCACCCAACCAAAGTCTTGCGTGTGAACTTCAAGATCCCAAGTCTCTTCAGAATAATGAGCCCTTTCACCAGAAACTTGCTCTCTAAGCCTGATCACATCCTCCGGAATACCAACAGATAATAAAAATTTCTTAGCAAAAGCCATGTGATAAGCCAATAATTCATTATAAATCAAATCTTCTTCCAAAGCATCCTCAACAGAAATTTCTATATACTCCTGATTATCACTATTCTGCTTCTCAGCGGTCCAAAGTCTCAACTCTTCACCCTCCACACGTTCAAATTTAGGATGTCCCGGAGAATCAGGATCATAAAAAACCTCCACCTCAGCCATCGTAAACTCACGCAACCGAATAATCCCCTTCCGAGGAGAAATCTCATTCCGATAACCCCGACCAGTCTGCGCCACACCAAAAGGAAGCTGCCTTCTAGCAACACGTTGTAACCTATTAAAATCAACAAAAATCGACTGAGCAGTTTCAGGCCTCAAATAAGCCTCCCGCCCTTCTTTCGGCCCTATAGCAGTTCGGAACATAGTGTTGAAATCATGAATATCTTCTAACGGTCCTCCACATTCAGGACAATTTATCCCACTTTCATCGATAGCATTTTTCAAATCTTCCTTACTTTCGCCTTCCATATCCTTGCCAGTGACTTCTTTGATGAGATTTGTAACTTCGTAGGTTTCACCACACATTGAGCACTCGATCATTACATCAGTAAAGTGATCTACATGTCCACTTGCTTTTAGAACTTCTTCAGGGAAAATATTGGGTGAATCTATCTCCAAACACCCTTCTTTCACAACGTAAAAATCTCGCCATTTTCCCATTAATTTCTCTTTCAAAGAAGTGCCTAGAGGACCTAGATCGTAAAAGCCAGCCGCCCCTCCATAAATTTCAAAAGAAGGCCAGATGAATCCTCTATTTTTCGCAATCTCCATTATTCTCTCATACTTGTTTTTGGATTTGTCTTTGCTCATCAGTTCACCTTTTTTGTTTTCCCGTTTTTCTTTGAATTCATGAGTTTAAAGCTTTGAGTAAATCTTCATCACTTACTATCCCAATTAGATTTTTTCCGGAAAGTACAGGAATTTGATTGAGATTATTTTCTTCCATAAGTTCTGCACATTTATGAATTTCACTTCTTTTGGTTACAGTTATCAAATCTGTAGTCATTACTTCCTTAACAGACTTTTCGGGAGGTTTTAGGCTTCGCTTGTAAATGTATATAGTATCTTCACTATCCCATGTCCATTTTTCTGCATCTCCCCTACCAGTCATCTGTTCTTTAATTTCTTCTTCCTCGACACTACTAACAGTCATTATATCCTCATCTCCAATCATTCCTACCAGTTCCCCTCGATCATTCAAAACAGGTAATGCTCTCTTTCCTGACAAGTGGATTATTTCTAGGGCCACATCAAGAGGAGTCTCTTGCCATAGAGTCGATACTGTATTCTGCATAAAATCCATTATCTCATTTTCCACTTTCCTCTCAACTATAACCCTGGATAAAATATCCCTAACTGTTATTATTCCAACAAGCTCATCTTCCTCGTTAACTATAGGAAGACGACGTACATTATTTTCCAACATTTTATCTGCCGCATCTTCCAAAGAATCACCAGGCCCGATGGTAATTATCTCCCTGTTCATCAACATGCCGATCTGATTTTCGTCAGGTTTTTCAAAAAAGTCCCTTAACCTAACTAAACCCGCGAGCTCTCTAGTGTCTCCCTTTAAAACTGGGAGAGCACTAACTTCCAATTCCTTGATTAATTCCATCGCCTCATCCCTATTACCCGGAACACTCACACCTCTCACATCTTCCGTCATAATTTCACTAACTTTCAATTATTCACCCCCAACTAACAATATTCATTACTTTATCCTGATTTTTACTCATTGTCCAGTTCAAATAAAACTCAAAAACTAACCTCATCTACTGAAAAATACTATCAAACTAAAAGTAATTAGAATATCCATTACTCAGGATAATAACAAATCCCCTCAACATTCTCTCTTCTCGCCCGATTAACTATACCAACATATGGATCATCCAATCTAGAAAGATTATTTTTCCTAGACAAAACAATGAAGCTAGCCCTGTTCCCCACCTCAACCGGTCTAAAAGGCAAATCCAAAAAATCCAAAGGATTCACCGTAACAGCCTTCAACAATTCTTTCGCTTCTTCCCTCCCCGCTTCGCTAGACTGTAATCTCAAAACAGACCAAGCAAAAGATAATTCTCGAAACAAATCGGGAGAACAAACCGATACATTATCCGTACCCAACAATATACTCACACCCTCATCCAACGCCTTTCGAATCGGAGGGAGACCATCACTCAACAAACTATTAGCCCGAGGACACAATACTAAAGGAATATTCTCCCGCACTAATCCTCGTAAATCTTCATCCGAGGCCCAAGTACCATGGACCAGAAAAGTAGGATCGTACTTCATTACTCTCTCTATCTCTGATTTCCCATAATCCTCTATCGAACTTTTTCGGGCCGATTTAGTTTCGGAAACATGGAAAGATAACAGTCTGTCTTTATCCGAAACCATATTGGCTATCTTGGAGATTTTATCCTCTGAGAAAGAATCAAGAGAGGGAAGGCCTATACCATCCGCTTCTAATACTAATTTTTCTATATCCTCATCTTCTGATGGTCTTGCTAAAATTATTGACTTTATTAAAGAATCTTGAGCTTTTTTTAGCAAGTTCATCCCATGAAGACCGTTTTCTCTAAAATCGCAATGAGCGAGTATTCCTGATTCTTTCATTTCAAATAGTTCTTTTTTAATTGAATCTATTTTTTCTTCATCGGAAGCTTTTCTTAGGACTTTGAATTTTTCCCCATCTTTTCTGACGACTTCGGGTTGTTTTTTTGCTCGATAAATTTCCTTTCGAACAGAGTCTGCTAAGTGCGTATGTGCATTCACTAGTGGAGGAAGTATAAACGCTCCTCCCATATCTACTCCAGATTTTGGAGGATTATCCGTCCCGATTTGTTTTATTATATTATCCTGTATTTTCAAGTATCCTCTAACTAAGTCTAAACTTTTTCCTTCAAGAATCACTGCATTCTTATAAATTCTTTCTGTCATCGATTTTAGTTATGAACCGGTGCTTTTAAGAAAATAATGCCTAGACGATTAATCGAATAATTAAAACAAAGTAATAGTGTAATAGTCAGTTGGGAAATTCCCACTTCAGCATAGATGAAGTAATATCAAAATGTTCAAGGTCTGGTCCGATGGAAGAGGAAATAGAAAACAGAGCGATTGAATATTTACAAGAATATCTTAGTATAGATACTTCAAACCCTCCTGGAAACGAGATTGAAGCCGCTAATTATCTTAGCTCAATCCTAGAAGAGGAGGGATTCTCCTACAAAATTCTCGAAGCAGAAGAAAAACGAGCGAATTTAATATCGAGACTGAATGGTAACGGTTCGAAAGACCCGCTAGTATTTTTAAATCACATGGATGTGGTCCCAGCCGAAGAGGAAAACTGGTCTGTTCCTCCTTTTTCCGGTAAATTAAAAGACGGTTATATCTGGGGTAGAGGAGCTCTCGATATGAAAAGTATGGGAATAATGCAATTAGTAGCGATGATTAAAGCCAAAAGAGAAGATTTGGTCCTTAATAGAGATATTATTTTTCTAGCCGTAGCTGATGAAGAAAAAGGTGGAGAAATGGGTGCAAAATGGGTTGTCGAAAACCATCTGGATGATATAAACCCGGAGTTTGTGATAAACGAAGGTAGTTATGGTTTTCTAGATATGCCACGAATACAATCACCTGTATTCCCGTGTAGCACAGCAGAAAAAGGCCATATTTGGATGAAACTTACCAGCACAGGAGAACCAGGCCACGGTTCGATGCCTCCGAAAGAACATTCGATTCATAAACTAATTACCTCTCTAAAAAAAATGATTGAAACTGAAACCGCTTCATACATGCCTTTGGAAGTGAAAAAATTATTTGCCACAATAAGCGCTGAGGTAGAACCACATATCTTACCCAAACTGGTGAAAAATCTTGATAATCCACTTATTTGGCCTGTAGTTAAGCGGTTTTTATCGAGAAATGAACGTTTCCGAAGCATGGTGAAAAATACTGTTAGTGTGAACCAACTCGACGCTGGTTATAAAGAAAATGTGGTTCCCTCTAAAGCTGAAGCTGTGTTAGATTGTAGAACTCTGCCTGACGTGGATACTCAGAACTTTATCGACGAGATTTTAAACATAGGAGATATAGAAGGGAGGTCTAAACTGGATCTTATTAAAGTTGAACCAGGTTCTAGATCTCCAGCCGACACCGAGCTCTTTTCTTCCTACCAAGCTGCTGTTAAAGAGGTATATCCCAATGCCATCTTTTCACCTAGTTTGCTAACCGGAGGTAGCGACTCTAGATTTTTCAGAAGAAGAGGAATAACCTCCTACGGTCTTATCCCAGTTCCAGTAAAACGGGATGATCTTTCGAGAATTCACGGGCACGATGAAAGATTAGAGGTTGAAGGCTTTCTTAAAGGTACGGAAGTTTTGTACAATCTCTTAAAACAAATCGGTACTAATTAGTAATTGAATTTAGAGATAGGTGGTATATCATGGTAGATTTGATAATTTATCACGCGGAGGATTGTGATCCCAAGAAATGTACTGGGTTAAAACTAGAACGTCAAGACCAAGCCAAAATTGTAAATAATACAGATGACATCCCAAAATACTCTGTTCTTCTAAATCCCTACTCCGAAAAAGCCCTTTCCAAGGAAGATTTAGAAAGTGTGGAAAACGAGGGACTAGTAGCACTTGACTGCTCTTGGGAAAAAATAGAAAAAATTAAAGATATCGAATCGAGAGCCATACATCGTAGCCTTCCATATTTAGTAGCTGCAAACCCTACAAATTTTGGAAAACCCACCAAACTTAGTACTGTGGAAGCCTTAGCAGGGGCATTATACATTCTAGGAAAAAAAGATCAAGGTGAAAAAATACTTGAAAACTTTAATTGGGGACCTACCTTTTTTGAAATGAACGAGCAACCGCTTGACGCATATTCGAAAGCCGATAATAGTACAGAGGTTGTTAAAAAGCAAAAAGAGTTTATACCAGAAGAGAATCCTTAAAATTAGGATAAAGAGGGAAATAAGATGGCTAGAAGAGGTGGAGATGAAGAAGGAGGAATGCCCGCTACTGGGGCAGGTCTGATGCGTTATTTCGACGAGGATACCAGAGGACCTAAACTGGATCCTAAATTTGTTATAGGAATGTGTATCGTTGTGATTATCTTTGAAATGCTACTCCATGGTGGACTTATAGTTTAGAAAAATTTTCTAACCTTACTTATTTGTCCTTGAAATAATAATTTTCTAGCCAATCTACGGATCCGGGTTCTAGTGATTTTTCTCCTTTCAGTGCTTCTTTGAACAATTCAATAGTTTCTTGAGGTTCCATCTCAGTATTGTCTATCTCGAAAACATTATTCACTCCATGCTCTTCTACTGTTTCACTAATAACCACTCCTAACGCTTCTGCTTCCACATTTTCTTCCACTTTCTTTTCTGAAAAATCTCTTTCGCTTAATCTTTTTCTCAAGACCTCTGGCTTTGTACGCAAAACAACAACATGGGTGACCTGTTCGGGAGAGAGAAGATGGGATAATAATCCATCTATAACTAAATCTTCTGAACTCTTTTTCAGTATTTTTTCGAAGGTTTTCTGTAAATCCTCAGAACTTACCAGTTTCGTTCCCTCAGAGTCTAGTTCGAATATTTCATTCCGATCAATGATTTCATTCAAATCAACACGTTTGAGGTTTAATTCTTCTGAAAGTTTTTTTGAGAAAGTGCTTTTCCCAGAGCCTGGAGTACCCGTAACAGCGATTATTTTTTCTTGTTCCATATTCATAAATAGAGTTGATAAGAAGCCTTAAATGAATGGGACTTTTGCTGATTTTTTATAGATATTTTTCAAGGGATTCAGGAAAATTTTTACCCGAAAAGAAGGAAATCGTTTCGTGGGAAAGGCTGTTTTATGACGGAGAGATAAGATGTGTGAATTATGTGAAAAATACGGGGATGGAAACCGTTGGTATTTAAATCCGGAAAATTATGGTAGACCTCTCTATAAGAAAGTTGAAGAAGGGGAAGGGACAGAGACAGCAGCTAGTTCTGAATTACAACTTGGAGAACTAATCAAATCCATGATCGACCTCAAAGAAGAAGATGAGGAAGCCTTTCAATCCGCTCTTGAAGATTATTCTGAAAACGCTCGTAAAAATTCTGTAGGGCAAGTAGTAACACTAGAAGATGGAAAAAAGATGGCCGAAATTTCTCAACCTATAGCTAAGATGGACTGTCTTTGCAGGAGATTAAGTAGGGCAACTTTTGAAGATGGGGAGGACAGGCCTCGTTCTTGCTTGGGGACTGGTGTTGGTCTATTTAGGTGGGAGGAGAATCCTGAAAGATACAAGGGTGGGATTGAGTTTATCTCAACTGAAGAGGCTAAGGAACATCTTGAGGAATGGCATGACCGAGGTATGGTTGTTCTCATTATGACTTTCGGCACGCCATTTATTGGTGGGCTTTGTTTGTGTGATTATCCTGATTGTTTGGCGATTCGGATGAGAATGGATTATGGGACTATGAATCTGTTAAAGGGGCATGAGGTTGCAAAAGTTGATTATGATAAGTGTACGGGTTGTGGTAATTGTGCTCAGAGATGTCAATTTGATGCGATAAAAATGGAAGTGACTATGGATAAGGCTAATATTGATATGACTAAGTGTTTTGGGTGTGGTGTTTGTGAGTATGGTTGTCCTCAGGACGCTATCGATTTAGTTGAGCGAGAAAATTTACCTGCTCTTAAAGATGAGTGGTAATATGATGCCTAAAATTGAAGTTGATTATGATAAATGTACTGAACCTTTTGATTGTAAGGTTTGTCTTCAAAGCTGCCCGGAGGCAGTGTTCATGATTAAACCTACCGAAGTCAATTCATTTGAGGAAACGAAAAGTGAAGATTATAAGTTATTACCTGTTTGGCGAGATAAGTGTGTTGCTTGTATGGATTGCATGAACGAATGTCCAAATGATGCTTTGGAAGTGAAGGTTTGAGGTGGGTTTTATGAAAGAGATAAAGCATTATTTTGATGGAGAAATGATTTCTAAGCTTTCCGAAAAATTTGATCCGGAAGAATTTGTGAAAGGCCTAGATGTTTCTGAGGCAGAAGATATCTTGTCTAGCAAATCCGCTTTTGAAGAATATGGTGAGAAACTAATCAAGGAAAGTATTACCCTAGGTGAAAAAAATAAAGACAGAATTTTCGAACTTATGGAAAATGCTGCGGAAAAAACTGGAGAATTAGAGTTCCCTCTTTTTCCAGAAAGGTATATAGAATTAGCTTATCTTAGTATTCAACCCATCAAACGACTTTGGGTAAATGCAAACAGTCCGGAACTGTTCTCCTTTGAAATAAAAGACTGTAATATTCACAAGTCTATAAAAGAGAAATTAGGTCAAGAGGCGGCCGATAAAATGGCTTGTAAAGAAACTTGTTTCAAAATAATAGAAGGGTCTTTCGACTATTTCGATTTTGATATAGAAAAATCTATGCCTAAAACTATGGCTCAAGACGAAAAGTGCCTTTTTGAGATCGAGGAAGAATAAAGGGGATCTATATCTATCTGTTTTTGAGCACCACAGGAGATCCTACCGAGGCCGAGAAGATTGCTAATAAGATTGTTGATGAGGAATTAGCAGCGTGCGTAAATGTTTTTCCGGAAATTAAGTCGGTTTATCGATGGAAGGGGAGTGTCGAGAAGGATTCGGAAGCTTTTATTTTGGGAAAAACTACTGGAGATTGTTTGAATCAGTTAATCAAACGAATCAAGGAACTACATAGTTATGAAAATCCCGAGATTTTGGCTTTAGAAGTTGAGGAAGGACTTTCCGAGTACTTGGACTGGGTCGAGAAAAACGTAAAAGATTTATAACTGTTCATTTTGGGATTTCGGATAAACAGATAGGTTTGTTTTTTAAGCTTTAGAAAACCGAGTTTTTATCCATTTTTTAGAAAAATAGACGTTGTGGACACCCTTATTTAATTTATTTACCCCGATATTTACACAAAGAAAGGTGGACATTTAAATAAGGGGTCTTGAATAATTACAATGGTCCAGATATCCTTAAAACCAATTTAGAGGAATGGGGGAATAATCATGTCAAAAGTAAGTGATGAATTAAGAGAAGCAGAAGAAAGAGAAACATTCCTTTACTTTTTCACAGTGCTGATTATTTTTATGTTTCTACTGGGCGGCTGGTTCCTAGTAGAAGGATTAGCTGCCACAACCCAAGGAATCAAACAAAACTTTTGGGGAATATACACCCTAGCGGTAGGTTTTGGAGTAATCGGACTGTCCTCATTTCCAACCTTTTACAAAGATAGATACAGAGTCACAGCAATGGGAATGATTCTCAGCATATTCGGTTATCTTTATTCAGTTTTCGCCGCACCTCAAGAAATACCCAACATGGCAAAAGGAATTTTGATTATGTTCATAGGTGGGGTTGCCGGAGGCTATATTTACTACCTTAATGAGGTTGGTTGGGATATGGTCAGAGGGAACAAAAAACGTTTTGTCGGCCTTATAATTTTATTGGGAGTATTCCTAGTGTTATGGGGACTTCTGGCAAATGCTTATCCCAATGTTCTCTCCTAAGCAACCAGTTAATAATAGATAAAAAAATCAAAAGATTCCAAAAACTATAATCGTTTTTTAGCTCCGGAAACTATAAAACTAATATTTTTGAAAAGAACTACAAAACTAGAACAGAGGTTTAGAAAGATTATGCAGGAAAAAACTGAAGATGTTGTAGAAAAATATGGAACCGATCGTCTTAAACGTGGTTTCGCTCAAATGCAAAAAGGTGGTGTCATTATGGACGTCACCACCCCTGAAGAAGCACGAATAGCAGAGGAAGCTGGTGCTGTTGCCGTAATGGCTCTCCAGGCCGTACCAGCAGAAATTCGAGAGGCTGGTGGTGTTGCAAGGATGGCTGATCCTTCGATTATTGAGGAGATTATGGAAGCTGTGACTATTCCGGTGATGGCTAAGTGTAGGATAGGTCATTTTGCGGAAGCTCAGGTTTTAGAAGAGTTAGGTGTGGATATGATTGATGAGAGTGAAGTTCTTACTCCTGCCGATAAGGAGAAACATGTGGATAAGAAAGAGTTTAAGGTCCCTTTTGTTTGTGGTTCTAGAAATCTTGGAGAAGCGTTGCGGAGGATTGAAGAAGGAGCATCTATGATTCGGACGAAAGGTGAGGCTGGAACTGGAAATATCGTTGAAGCCGTGAATCATATTAGAAAGACTCAGAGGCAAATTAGAGAACTTGAAAACATGTCAGAGGATGAGTTAATGAAAAAAGCCGAGGAGTATGGAGTATCTGTTGATTTAGTGAAAGAAGTTGCTGACTTACAGAGATTGCCAGTAGTTTGGTTTTGTGCAGGGGGAATAGCTACTCCTGCTGACGCTTCCTTGGCTATGCAGTTCGGGGTTGATGGTGTCTTTGTCGGTTCAGGAATTTTCAAGTCACAAGATCCTCCGAAAATGGCTGATGCAATAGTGAAGGCCACTCAAAACTTCGATAATCCTAATGAGGTCTTGAAGGCCAGTAAAAAACTTCCTAAGGCGATGAGTGGTACAGATGTCGAAGATTTGGAAGATGATGAAAGGTTGCAAGAAAGAGGAGTTTAGCTTTCTCTCCAAGGACAAGTTTCAAGCTAGTTAAAATCTTCTAAATAGGATAATTTACAATAAAGAGTAAATAAAAACTATACAAGGCTAAACCGCGAGAAGTTTATGGTGATAAAATGGGTAATAAATTAGAATTTGGAGCAGTGACTAGAGAACCTGATATAAGGTTAGCGAAAGATATGGGTGAAGTGATAATAGATAAGGAATGGCTGGACGATAATAAGAACGCTGAATTGTATTATATGTATCGAGATTTGTGGCGACAAGGGGACAAGGAAAAAATTAGAGAAGCCGGACTAAGATATGATATAACAGTAATTCCTTCGAGAGAAATCGGAAAAGAATATGTGAAAACGAAAGGCCATTATCATCCAGACGTCATTTCTGGGGTCAGTTACCCCGAGATTTATGAAGTGCTGGAAGGAGAAGCACATTATTTACTCCAGAAAAAATCGACTGGTGGACTTGAAGATGTAGCTCTGATGAAAGCCGAAGCCGGAGATAAAGCTCTTATACCACCTAATTATGGTCATATCACTATCAATCCTGCAGACGAACAATTGAAGATGGCTAATTGGGTTGACAGATCTTTTGACTCTATTTATGAAGATATACTTGAATTGGAAGGTGGGGCTTATTATGAACTAACTAGTGGGGAATGGGTGAAAAACGACAATTATAGTGGAGTTCCTGAGCTTAGAGAAGTTGAACCCACTGAAATTCCCGATTTGGGTATTGAGAAAGGGAAAGAGATGTATAATATAGTAAAAGAGAATGTTGAGAATTTAGAATTTCTTTCAACCCCTCAAGACTACGAATCCATTTTTACACTATAGTCAAAATTTTAATTTTTCTCTTTTTCGTAGCATTTAATAATAATCGCAACCCTGATTGTCATTAATAAAGGAATGATACATATGGCTAGCAATATTGAAAAGGTTGGAATAATTGGAGCAGGAACGATGGGAAACGAAATTGGAAAAAGAGCCGCTATACACGGCTATGAAATTAGTATTTATGATGTCGATCCCGAAGCTCTTGAAGAAACCAAGAAGGAATTAAAAGAACAAGTAAAACAGGACCTTGGCGAAGAAGAACTAGACAAATTATCTTTCCATACAGAACTTTCAAATGCTCTGGAGAATGTGGATCTTGTGATAGAAGCGGTTCCGGAAAAACTAGAATTAAAGAAAAAACTATTTTCTCAAATCGACGAAAAGGCTCCCGACCACACTATTATCGCCACAAACAGTTCATCCATCCCGGTTTCAAAAATAGAAAACGCTGTGGAGAGAAAAGATAAAGTCCTGAATATACACTTCTATCTCCCAATAGAACAACGCCCTATGGCCGACATTATGAAAGGTTCGGAAACAAGCGACGAAATATTTGAAAAAGCTGAGGAATGGGTTAATAGTTTGGACTGCAAACCTCTTCTAGTGAAAAAGGAAAGTTTTGGATTCGTATTCAACCGAATTTGGCATGTGATAAAGCGAGAATGTCTAGAAATATGGTCAGAAGGAATAGCCTCTTTCAGAGATATAGATGAGGCATGGAAAATATTCACAGGGATGGACATCGGCCCTTTCGCAGGTATGGATGCAGTGGGTCTAGATGTGGTTTATGATATCGAGATGTCTTACTACAATGAAACAGGAAATCCAAAAGACAAACCACCTGAAAAGCTCAAAGAGAAAATTGAAAATGGAGAGCTTGGAATGAAGTCCGGAAAAGGGTTCTATAACTGGGAAGAAATGTAGAATCATTCAAAAGAATTAAAACTAAGAATTTCCCCTAATTCCTTCCTCCCTTTTTTTATCTTCTCATCCAAAGGCCTTTCAGGATGACCTATCGTCATGAGTGCGATTATCTTGTATTTTTTTGGTATTTTCAGAATATGTTTTGCTGCTTCCTGATCGAAGGAACCAATCCAGCACGTGCCTAAACCTTCCTCAGCAGCTTTCAAAGATATGTGGTCTAACGCGATTGAGAGGTCCACTATTCCGGCAGAGACACCGCAAGACATAACGTAATCCGGATTTGTGTTAATACCGACGATTATTGCTGACGCTTCTTTTACAAAAGGTTGAGTCGTCGCATTTCTGCTCAGCTCTTTTTGCTTGTCCTCGTCATCCACAACTATGAACTTCCAATCTTGTCTGTTTTTTGCCGAAGGCGCCATTCTAGCTGTTTTTATTATTTCCTTGATTTTTTTTCTAGGAATTTCTTTTTGTTTGTACGATCTGACTGATCTCCTGCTTAGGATTGCTTCTTCCACATTCATTCTTTTTCTCCTTTTTAGTAGGCTTTTTCTATCATCTCTATTGAAGATACTTCGACCACTATTCCATTTTCAATTGTTATTATCTCATCATTTTCAAAATTTTCTCCATTGAGCATGCTTATCTCTCTTTCATTTACTAATCCTTCAACTAGGAAGTTTGTAATTTCTTTTTGTTTCGAGGTAAGTAGAGAATAGTCTTTCAAAATTTCTTGGATTTTCTCATTATCGAAAATATAAACATTTTTATCAAAATTTTGAATGCTTCCTTCAGAAATATTAAATTCCTCCGGAGAGATTAGACCATACAAACCAACCTCTGTTTGTTGATCTGTCGATATTTTCACATTAGTAGGGTAAATATTTTCAACTCTCAATCTTATCTCATCCCCTAAATAATCCTCTTCCAAAAAATCTGCTATTTCATAAACCCCATGTTCTTTTTTTAAAGATTTTATATCCTTATCGTACCCTGGATTCTTCCAGCCAGCTATTTCCCCGAGCATATCATTTATTGAGTCATTCATACCTTTCAGAACCAATCCATTGAGAAGAACTACAAACAATACACTAATCAAAAATATGATCGCGATAATCATACCCGCACTCATACCTTTTTTGTTCATATAAACACACCGCTAATTCTAACATTTCGTTTGTCTAACTTTCTGAAAAAAGAATTGCTTATAATTTTTATTGGGGAGAAATTAAGCTAACTTCTGAAAAAAGAGAGATCCTTTTCCATAATCATCTCCGCTGTGTAAAGACCAAGTGGGGGAACGTCACAAAATAGAGCTAAGGCTCCTAAATCGGTGGGTACTAAAGATGTCGATAAGAAAACTGCAACTGAGGCTAACCACTTCTTGTGCGGTTCCCACTCTTCCAAAAATTTCAACATTGTTCTCCCTATGACCCCCATATTCAAAGGTCTGTTTATAACTCTTTCCTAATTCTAGCACTTTTCTTTTAAGAATTTTATAAGTCCGGATTTTTCGAACTTATTAACCCTATCTAGAGAGTTTAAACTAAATCGATAACAAATAGGGAATCTGAAGAGTCTCTGAACAAAAGTATAAGAAGTCATTTAGGGGAATCAAAAAGGGTGTAAAATTGTTTTGGCGTTTACTCGGGCTTAAGAATTTGAGTCTAAAAGAGATTCAAATTCCCGAACCTTTATCTTGGAACACCATTATAAGTTTAGAATCACGAGGGGGGAGAATTGCCTGTATCTCTAATCTTGATAAATAGTGAGCCTAGGGCCTTATATGATATATATTGTGACCTTGAATCAAGGGATGAGATTATCGAAGCAAAAATGAGTGTAGGTTCTCATGATGTGGTGGCTTTTTCTAGGTATAGAAAAGAAGAGTATAAGCCAGAGGATTTACATCAAGAAATAGAGAATCTTCAGGGGGTCGTAGATACGACCTCGATTCATGGAATTAAAGAGGAATTGTTGAAGAGTGTAGCCACAAAACGTCATTGGTAATTCCGAGACATTTGCTACTTTGCCATAAATGGGTTACTTATAAGGACATTAATAATTAAAACTTCAATAGAAGTGTAGGAGGTGACATAATGGACTTAGAGAAAGTAACCGATACTCTCTCTGCAATCATCAGTCTTCTTGGTCTTGCTGCAGCAATCATGAAATTTTTGTTTAAACAGTTACTGAATATTTTATCAAGTGTAGAATCATTAGAGACCTCAACGAAGCCTGCAGAGTGATGTTAAAATTATAAAAAATTTAATTATTTCCTTATCTTCTCTTTTCATATTTTTTTTCCAAATCTTTTCAAGGAGAGAATCTTTGTCGTCATTCATCCGAAGATTTTATTTTAATTTACAAGAGAGTTCAAATGGGTTAAAATAATGGCTGAAGCTCTGATTTTAGTTACAACAGATGTGGGGGTAATGGAAGAAGTTTATGAAACAGTGAAAGCAATGGAAAAAGTAAAAAAAGCCGCCATGATTACCGGGCCTTATGATATTATGGCAATTGCAAAGGCGGATGATGTTAAAGAAATTTCAAAAATCACAGTTACAGAAATTCGAAATATCGATGGTGTTAAGGACACTATTACTAATGTCGTTATCGGTTAAACTATAACCTTGGTCGGAAAATAATTTCTCCTCGTCTCATCAGGTTGAAGTTGTGAAGGCGGCTAGCGAGGCTAGAACATCCGTATCGCCAGCCAACAAATCATTCTTCTCTAGCCCGTTGGGACCGCCTCCATAAACCGTTCACAAAAAAAAGCATTTATTTCTTACCCGAATTCTAGTATAACAGTAAAGGAAAGATAGAAAAAAAGGAAATTAGTAAAATAATTTGGGTCGAGTCTGAGTAATTGTAATTTTTACTAAACAAATTCTCCGCCCGGAGGCTGGACCGGGCTTGACCTTTTTATTCTTTGACCCAAAGTTTCTTTTTCTATTACATAGAAATTTATAATTGGAGTTTTCGATCTTGACTCGTTTGTTGGGAGCTGGGGGGAGCCCCTTACGGGTTTATTGGTTTTTATTTAGGGATTTCAGTGAGAAAAATTCATTTAATCCCTCCATCCTTCGGGGGGTGATTATGTGTTAGAGAGACGTAGTGAAACGACTCATGATTCTAAAAAATATATTCAAATTTTGAAGAAGGTTCAAGAAACTACCAGAAAAATTCGGAGAACTTCCGAGAAAAAATTTTCTACGGAGATAGAGCCGAAAAAGGCGAGAGTAAATATTTTACTCCATCCTTTAGCTCAATTGTACACGACGCCAGAGCCTGAAGACGTGGTAGATTATTTGAAAAAATATTTTTGCAAAGCTTTGAGGGACGAAGGAATTGATATCGAGCGAAAAAAAGTGGATGATGTCTTAGAACCTATTTTAAAGGATTTTCTAGAGGATATTTTCGAAATGGCTGAGAAGTCTGAAGTGGAACTGCCAAATTGTTATGAAAAACTGTATGAACGTCTTCAAGGATAGTTTATTACGAATCTGATACATCAAATATATCAGTGAAAAAACTAGTTCACCAGATAACGACAGTGATTAAAATGAAAATCGGAATTGTCGGATTTCAAGGAGCAATTACAGAACATATAAAAGCCACTGAAAAAGCTATGGAGAAAAGAAAAATCTCCGGAGAAGCAGTTCGGATTGAGGAAGATAATCAAATAGATGAAATTGATGGTATAATAATACCAGGTGGAGAATCAACCACAATCGGTAGGCTGATGCAAAGAGCAGGAATCTTCGAGGGAATAAGAAAGCTAGGGGAAGAAGGAAAACCAATTATGGGAACTTGTGCAGGATTGATTTTGTTAGCCGAACAGGGGGGTAGTGAAATAGAAAAAACAGATCAAGAATTGTTGGAATTGATGGACATTGAAGTGACAAGGAATGCCTTCGGCCGGCAGAAAGAATCTTTCGAAACAAAATTATCTATTCCCAAATTAGGGAATGAACCTTTTAATGGAGTTTTTATCCGGGCTCCCGCAATTGTAAAATCTGGAGAAAAAGTCACAGATTTAGCTACTTATGAAGATAAAATCGTTGCAGCTGAGGAGGAGAATCTTCTTGCTCTAGCATTCCATCCTGAATTGACTCAAGACAGTAGATTTCATGAATATTTTCTAGAAAAAGTAAAGCCATAAATTATTTTTCCCTAAATGAAAACGGAGTTGGAAAATTTAAATAAAAGTAAAAGACTCAAACATTCTAGTTGTCTTAGGAGTGGTATATTGGAATTAAGTGAAAGCAATTATCTGAAATCACTCGATCCTTATGCGTTCGCTGAAGTAGATAAAGCAAGAGAAAAGGCCGAAAAAGAATATCCTGGAGAAATTATTGATTTTGGGGTGGGGGACCCGACAGAACCTACTCCCAGTGTAGCGGTAGCTGAAGGGATTCAAGAAGCCGTTTTGCATCCTGAGAGGGGTTATCCGAGTTATGAGGGGGAATCTGAGTTTAGAAAAGCGGTTTCAAATTGGTTTGAAAAAAGATTTGGGATTAAGATGGATCCTGAAACTGAAATTACCGCTACCCTAGGTTCAAAACAGGCAGTTTTCGCTCTTCCTATGGCTTATGTGAACCCTGAAGATGTGGTGCTAATTCCTGATCCTGGTTATCCACCTTACACTACAGGAGCGAAGCAACGTGGTGCCAATATTGAATTCATGCCTCTTACCGAGGAGAATGATTTTCTTCCCGATTTAGACAAAATTAGCTCTGAGACTGTTAATAAGGCCAAATTAATGTGGATAAATTATCCAAATAATCCAACTACGAAAATAGCTACTGAGGAGTTTTTTGAAAGAGTTATAGAATTTTGTGAAGAAAATAATATTCTATTGATTTCTGATGAGGCTTATTCGGAAATGTATTATGAGGAAGATAGTAAACCTATTTCTCTTTTTAACGTAGATGGAGGCCTAGAAGTAGGGCTTGTATTTCACTCGCTGTCTAAACGGAGTAATATGACTAATTATAGGATAGGTTTCGTAACTGGAAGAAAGGAACTGTTAGATCCTTTCAAGGAAGTTCAGACAAATCTCCATTCCGGACAAGCACAAATTTTACAATCAGCAGCTGTCGGAGCTTTATCTGACGAGGAACATGTCGAAAAAATGAGGGAGTTTTACAAAGAAAAAAAGGAAATCCTCCAACCAGCGTTGAAAGAAACAGGATTTTCGAAAGTGTATTCAGAAGGAACTTTCTACATGTGGGCCAAAGTTCCGGAGGAAACATCATCTCTAGAATCCGTAAAGAAATTATTGAACGAAAAAGGTCTAAACACTACACCTGGTAAAGCGTTGGCTAAGACTTCCAAGCCGGGTAAAAACTTTGTAAGGTTTGCACTGGTTCCTTCAGTTGATAAAACCCAAGAAGCGGCCGATAGGTTAAAAGAAGAGAAAGTTTTCGCGTGAGTCTAATGAATATTACGAAAATGCACGGATTAGGCAACAGTCAGATAATTATTCCCGATTTTGAAAAAAATTTAGAAGAAGAAACAGGGCTAGAATATAGCGAGATAGCCCAAGCTCTTTGCCATCCTGGATTTGGAGTGGGTTCTGATCAAGCTTTAGTACTATTACCAAGTGATAGTGCTGATTATCAAATGCGGATTTTTAACAAAAACGGCGGCGAAGCCGAGATGTGTGGTAACGGAATTCGTTGTGTGGCTAAATATCTTTACGACAAAGAGAAGGTTGGGAAAAATCCGAAAATCGAAACTCTTGCCGGGAACAAAAGTTTGGAGATAATTGAGAACGGTAAAACCTCCATAAAAGTGGATATGGGTGAAGGTGAAATAATAGAGCGGAAGAAGGAAGTTAAGGGGTTTGTTGGAACCCACGTATCGGTAGGAAATCCTCATTTTGTCATATTTGATGAAAATTCCTCAAAAGAGATAGCCATAAAAGAAGGTCCTAAACTTGAGGAAGCAGAAGAATTTCAACCGGAGAAGTCCAACATTGAGTTCGTAAAGACGATAAATCGAGAAAAACTAGAAACTTATGTTTGGGAACGAGGAGCTGGACTAACGCTTGCTTGTGGTACAGGCGCTTGTGCAGCGGCTTTCGCTGCAAATAAAGAGGATAAAGTTGATTCAAAAACTGAGGTCGAACTACTGGGCGGGATTCTCGAAATAAAAACTGATAAAGAAAATAAAATAGAGATGAAAGGTCCTGCAGAATATATCTTCGAAGGGGAAGTCCAGAATATCGCTAGTATATTTTCTAGCGTTTCAAATCTTCAAGAATAATTCAATGGAAACTCTTATTCAATGAATATATTGGTGGTCGTATCCTGTACACCTTCAAGATTTCGAATATTTTCCATTAATGCTTTAGTTATATCAGTCATTTCATCAGCACTAGCTATTGCCATTATATCGTAAGGGCCTGTCAACATTTCTACCTGGTCAATTTCAGCCATATCTGTGATTTTCTCTTGGACATCCTTCATTTTTCCAACTTCTGTAGTGATTAAAATTAGTGCTCCTGTCATCATATCACCTTTTTAATTTTTCACACATCCAAGAATACCTATACTACTTAACTAAAAAAATATAACCCTCAAGCTCCTTAGACTTGATTTTTCAGGCTAGAACTTTCTTCTAATTGGAATATCTTTCTTCTCAAGAAAATCCTTGACTTCTTCAATCCCATACTCGTCGTAATGAAAAATACTTGCAGCTAGAGCAGCTGAGGCTTCAGTTTTTTGAAAAACTTCGTAAATATGTTCTGGATTTCCACACCCACCTGATGCTATTACAGGAATATCTAGCTCTTCACTAATCCGTTTGGTGAGCGGTATTTCATAACCATCGTTAGTACCGTCCCTATCCATACTTGTCAGTAAAATTTCTCCTGCTCCTCTTTCCTCGACTTCTATAGCCCATTGTATTGCATCTTTCCCTGTAAATTCACTACCTCCATAAATAGAACATTCATACCAAACCTCTTCGTCAGAAAATTCTACTGTAAGTTTATCGTTACTTTCCAGATTTTCAGTAGACCGTCTCTTAGCATCTATAGCCACGACACATGCCTGGCTCCCAAATCTTTCAGAAAGCTTATTTACAAGATCAGGGGATTTTAACGCCCCAGTGTTGATTGTTACCTTATCGGCTCCTGAATTGAACAATTTTCTAGCATCTTGAACTTCCTTTATACCCCCTCCTGCTGTAAGTGGAATAAATACATCCTTTGAGGTTTTATCAATAACTTCACTCATAGTTTCTCTTCTTTGTATACTAGCCGTTATGTCGAGAAATACTATTTCATCCGCTCCCTCTTCAAAATATTTTTTAGCCAGTTCAGATGGTGAACCAGCAGGTTTTAGCTGTTCGAACTCTACCCCTTTAACTACTCGTCCGCCAGGCACTCCTAGGTCACAATCGAGACAAGGTATTATTCTTTTACATAACATTTTCAAACCTCCAGAAAATTCTCAAGTATTTTCAACCCTAATTCCCCACTCTTCTCCGGGTGAAATTGAACTCCGTAAATATTTTCTTGCCACACAGCAGCCGTAATATCTTGATCATAGGAGGAGATGGCAACAGTTACGTCCTGATTTGGATTTGCATGATAAGTATGAGCATAATAAACGTATCCGTTTTTAATATCTTCGAAGAGAGGACATTTTTCGTTCTTAATTTTGAGGGAATTCCAACCTATATGCGGAAGCTTAAAATCGGTTTCTACTCTAGTAATATTTCCTTCTAAAAATGAAAGACCGGTAATATCGGTAGCCTCATCAGAATACTCGAAAAAAACTTGCAATCCTAAACAGATTCCAAGAATTGGTTTTTCAGACTCTAAAGCCCTTTCCAATTCAGATTCAAAAGGTTCCAATTTATTCATCGCATCGCCAAACGCTCCGACCCCCGGGATTATTATTTTTTCACCCGACAAGTCTTCAGGAGAATCAACCACTGTGGGATCAGCATCTAAATATCTCAGGGCATTAATCACGCTTTTTATGTTGCCCATACCGTAGTCAATTATTGAAACATCCATTTTTTATGCGCTCCGCTTTAATGATTCATTAATCTTAAGACATATTGTAGGTAAATACTTTCCTACGTAAAAACATAGGTCAGAAAAAAATCACAATTAAAAGATAAAAAATTACCAGGAGACTAAAAACGAGTTGACTAAAAATGGAAGGAGGAGAAAAAAAAGCCCCTCTGGATACAATTCTAGTTCTGAATTTCGGAGGCCAATATGCACATCTCATCGGACGAAGAATCAGAGAACAACTAGTATACTCGAAGGTAGTACCCTGCCACGTAGGTCTTGAAAAATATAATCAATTGAAAAATGAAAACGATATCAAAGGTATCATATTGTCGGGAGGCCCTTCAAGCGTTTATGAAGAAGACGCACCTGATTTTAATTCTGATATTTTGGATTTGGATGTTCCAATCTTAGGGATTTGTTATGGCCACCAATTACTTGCTAAGAAAGTGGGAGGCACTGTTGAACTCGCCGATAAGGGGGAATATGGAATCATTTATCCTGAATTATTGAAAAAAGAGGGAATTTTACACGGTATAGATAAGGACAAGGTTAAGGGATGGACGAGTCATCAGGACAGAGTTCAAGATTTGCCTTCATCTTTTGATATTACAGCTCGTACGAAAAATTGTCCTATTGCGGCTTTTGAGGACAAGGGAGGGAAGTACTATGGTATTCAATGGCATCCTGAAGTAACTCATACTGATTATGGGGATTTAATCTTTGAAAATTTCCTATTCGATATTTGTGGGTGTGACCCTAGTTGGGAAATGACGGATTTTGCAGAGAAAGCAATTGAAAAGATCAAGGATGAGGTGGGTGATAGTCAAAGTATTATAGGTGTTAGCGGGGGGATTGATTCGACGACAGCGGCCGTTTTGGCTTCCAAGGCTCTTGGTGATAATTTGACAGGTGTGTTTGTGGATCATGGACTTTTGCGGAAGGATGAGCCTGAACAGGTGGAAAATTTTTTGAGTGATTATGACTTGGATTTGAGAGCTTTGGATGAGCGTGAAAGGTTTTTTGAGTGTTTGGAGGGGGTTTCTGATCCGGAGCGTAAAAGGGAAATTATTGGGCAGGAATTTATTCGTGTTTTCGAAAGAGTGGCTGAAGAGGTTGGTGCGGAATATTTGATTCAAGGAACAATTTATCCAGACTGGATTGAATCCGGTTCTGAAGATCATTCGGCTACTATTAAAAGTCATCATAATGTGGGGGGACTCCCGTCAAAGATTGATTTTAAAGGGATAGTAGAGCCTCTTAGAGATTTGTATAAGGATGAAGTTAGACGGGTTGCTGAATCTGTAGGGCTTCCTGAAAATATTGTTTGGAGGCAGCCTTTTCCTGGACCTGGCTTGGCAGTTCGAGTGGTTGGGGAAGTTACCCGTAAGAATATTGAAATTTTGAAGGAGGCGGATGCTATTTTGAGAGAAGAGATTAATTCTCGTTCTGAAATAAATCCTTGGCAATATTTCTCTGTTCTTCTCTCAACTAAGAGTACTGGAGTTAAGGGAGATGCTCGAGATTATGGGTACGTGATAGCTTTGAGAGCGGTTGAAAGCGATGAAGCTATGACGGCGAATTTTGCTAAATTGCCTTATGATCTATTGGAAAAAATCTCTAACAGGACTGTTAATGAGATTTCAGAAGTAACTAGAGTCGTTTATGACGTCACACATAAACCTCCCGGGACTATTGAATGGGAATGACTTTTGCGAAAATTAGATTTTATCCAAACGGTGAATAACAAAAGAGGTTAAGTAAGAAGAAAAACAGAAAAAACAGTTAATGAAATTCTATAAGGGAGAAATTTTACAAAATTTAGGCCTACTCCCTGCAATGACTGCTGATGAGAACGGTAGTAGGACTGTTTATTTTTATCGGGACGAGGAGCAATCTTTCGAGGAGCTTGATCGTCGTTCTAGTTGTCTTGCAAGTAGTCTCGTAGAAAGTGGTATTGAGCCAGGGGATAGAGTGGCTCTGTATATTCCAAATACTATGCAGTTTCCTGAAACTTTTTTCGGAGTCATTAAAACGGGTGCAGTGCCTGTTCCGCTAAACTTGAGGATTCCTCCCCGGACGTTAAGTTATGTTATTGAGGATTCTGATTCCAAAGTTTTGATTGCTTCTGATTTAGAGTCTAGCGTTTCTAGCCCTGAACGTGCTAAAGAACTTTTTGAAAGTACTGATATCGAGCAAATGATTATTCCAAGTGAAAGTGGGGATAGCATTTCTGATTATGAAAAGCTGATTGAAGAAGGGCATTCCTCCTTTGGACACGCTAATCAGGAGTATGAAGATATCGCAATTCAAATGTATACTAGTGGAACCACTGGAAAACCGAAAGGAGTGCCGCTAAGTCACGAAAATATTCTTTCAACCATAGAAGGGTTCGGAAGATCAATGATTTCCGACTCGTCTTCAAGACAATTGTTAGTACTGCCATTATACCACATTTATGGACTATCAGCACTGCTTTGTAACTATACATATTACGGAGCCAGTACAGTACTCCAAGCAGAGCCGGAACCTGGAACGCTTCTGAAAAACATAGAAAAATACAATGTCACCAACTTCGCCGGAGTACCAGCCCTATTTAGAATGATGTGGCTTGTTTACGGACAAGACCCCGAAGAGTACGACTTGAGTACTTTAGAAGAGGTAGTCTGTGCAGCGGCACCACTAGACGAAACCACTAGAAGAAAAGTCAAAAACGAATGGGAAGTAAGATTCGGCGAAGGTTGGGGAATGACAGAAACATCACCATGTGGTTGTTTAAACATCGGAAGAGTGCCAAAAGGAGCTGGCTGTATAGGATGGCCAGTTCAAAATGTAAAGATAAAACTAGTAGATCCTGAAACTGGAGAAACTATAGTTCCTTGGGACGAGATCGGCCCGTATGGTGACTTGAAAGAAGAACATATAGACGCAGAAGGAGAAGCTGCAGTAAAAGGTCCAGCTGTCTTCAATGGATATCATAATATGCCCGAGAAAAACGAGGAAGTTTTTGACGATGAAGGATGGTTCCTTACCGGGGACTTGATGAAGATTGATGAAGACAAAGCATTGTGGATGCTAGACAGAACCGACGATATGATTCTGTCCGGAGGAGAAAACATATATCCCTCCGAAGTAGAAGACGCACTTCTAGAAAATGATGAAATAAATGACGCAGCGGTAGTCCCTGCTCCACACAAGACAAAAGGGGAAGTCCCAGTAGCCTTTGTCGTGCTCGCAGAAGGATCTGAACTCACAGAAGAGGAAATTAAAGATTTCGCACTAGAAAGAGTTCCCACCTACGCTCATCCGAGAAGAGTGTTTTTCAAAGACAATTTACCGAAAAGCGGCACTCTAAAAACTCAACACTTTAAGCTTGAAGAGGAAGCAGAAGAATTAATCGAAACACCTCTAGGAGAACTTTAAAAAAGAGACGGAGAGGCCTAACTTTTCTTTTTAATCTTTTTTTCGGAATTATGAAATGTTATTTGTGGGTATTGTAGAATAGTATTGGTGATTAGTTGATGTCTGGAATGTCGGCTTTGGATATTAGGATTTGTATTGGCGAATTGGAAGAGAATGTCCTTGATTCTTGGGTGGGTAAAATTTACGGAATGGAAGGTTTATTTCTTTTCAAATTAAATCCGCCTGGAGAGGAGAGTCGAAATCTTATTATTGAACCGGGTAGACGGATTCATTTGACTTCTTTGAAACATTCTACACCTAAACGTCCTCCCTCTTTTGCTATGTTGTTGAGAAAACAACTTTCGGACAAAAAATTAGTCGAAATCTCTCAACCGGATTTTGAGAGGATAGTTAAGCTAAGTTTCGAAAAAAACGAGAAGAAAAGGTTTGTGTTTTGTGAGCTCTTTGGCGATGGAAATCTAATTCTTTGTGATGAAAATCGTGAAATTATCCAACCTTACAAGCGCAAGGATTGGAAGGATAGAAAAATAAGAGCAGGAGAAAAATATTCTCTCCCACCAAAGCAAGGAAAAGACATTACTGAAATCACGAAAGAAGATATCACTGAAATCCTTCAAAACACTCCCGACCTAGTTAGAGGGCTAGCCCGTAATCTTGCTATCGGTGGAGACTTAGCTGAAGAGATTTGTGCAAGAGCTGAGCTTGATAAAGAAACTGATCCCGATTCATTAGATGAAACAGAAATCAGGAAGATATTCTCGACGATCAAGAATTTGCTTGAATCTGATATTTCCCCCAAGATTATTTATGAAAACGACGAACCGAAAGAAGTTCTTCCATTTAAATTCAAAACAAAAACTGGAGAAAAGACGAAAAGTTTTGACTCCTTCAATCAGGCCCTAGATCATTTTTTTCACGAGTTTTCAAAAGGTCAGGTGGAAGAAGAGAAAGAGGAAAAGCTTGAGAAAGAAATTTCCAGAGTAAAGGACAGATTAGAGAAGCAAAAGGATAACCTTAAAAATCTAGAAAATCTCGCAAACGAAGCTAAAATAAAAGCTGATGCTATTTCCCAATACCACGAGGAGATAGATTACGTTCTAAACAAAGTCAACGAAACAAGGGAGAATCAAGGTTGGGAAAAAGTCGAGAAGATTATAGAAAACCCTGAGCATTTTGAAAAGAAATGGGGGAAGCCTGTCAAAAGAGTCTCTCCGGATGAGGGAAGTATATTATTAGAATTGCCTGAGGAAGAAGTTGAATTGGATATTAGACTTTCATCTTTTGAAAACGCTTCGAAATTTTATGAGAAAAATAAAAAGATGAAAGAAAAGATGGAAGGGGCCAAGGAAGCGATAAGGGAGACGGAAATAGAATTGGAAGAGGTTAGAAAGGAAGGTTTGGAGACTACTCCAGAGGTAATTACGGAAGAAACGAGGGAGAAGAAATGGTTTGAGAAGTATCGTTGGTTCTTCTCTTCTCAAGATTTGCTGGTTGTGGCGGGTAGAGATAAGAAAACTAATCAAGAAGTAGTTGAGAAACAGATGGAGAAAAATGATCAATATTTTCATAGTGATTTGAAAGGAGCTCCGCATGTTGTTGTAAAAAGCGGTGGTGAAAAAATTCTAGAAGATACTAGAAAAGAGGCCGGGATATTTTCTGCTATAAATTCTCGAGCGTGGCGGGAGGGATTAGGAAATGTTGATGTTTACTGGGTTGAGCCGGAGCAAGTCACTAAAGATACGCCTTCAGGGGAGTATTTGCCAAAAGGCAGTTATATGATCAAGGGTGAACGAAACTATCTTACAGTTCCTTTGGAAGCCGCTGTCGGAATTGTTGAAATAGATGATATGAAGGTTCCAATGTGCGGTCCGCCGTCCGCAATAAAAAATCACTCTGATATAGTGATTAATTTGAAGCCTGGTCAAACCCAAAAAAGCGAATTGGGTAAAAAAATAAAAACAAGATTAGAAGAGAAAACAGAAAACAAAATAGACATTAATGAATTGATTCGTATTTTACCTCCCGGGCCAGGAATGGTTATAGATTAATTCTTCTGAAACTTTTACGAGTAATTTAAGGGTTTGAAAAATATACTTAAAACTAAAGAAAGCGAGTTTATTTGGGGTGAAATTATTACTAGAGCGCTTATTTTGATAAAAAGCGAAGCAGGAGCTATGGAATTCATTCAGAATAGATTGGACAGTTTTGAAAAAGTCAGAGAAGCAGCCATGTTGACAGGCCCTTACGATGTAATGGCTATCGTTGAGGCTGAAGAGATGAAAGAGATTACAGAAACGCTTGTGGAAAATATTAGAAACATAGTTGGTGTGGAAGAGACTGTTACTAATATCGTAATAGAATAGATTGAATTTTTCACTAAAGTCAAAATTAATATGACTATCTTCCATAGACGCCGACTATAGAGTCCTTTTCGATAATCTGATCCTCTATCTCCCTCTCCAAATCCTCTTTCAACACTCCAGGATTCAAGTCGATAACCTTCCCGACAGCATAAGCTTTGAAATGATAATTATGGTCTGAACCACCAGGCGGACATGGTCCTCTATAACCTATTTCACCGAACCCATTTTGCCCTTGCTTGGCTCCTTCTAGTGATTCCACAGTTTCACTCTTAGGTATAGCTTCTGGAATTTTTTTATTTTCTGAAGGAATATTCCAGATAATCCAGTGATCAAATACTCCTCCCGGCGCGTCCGGATCATCAACCACTATTGCGAGAGTTTCTGCTTCCGATGAGACATTAGAAATTTTTAGAGATGGGGAAATATCCTCTCCATCACACGTATACTTTTTCGGGATTTTTTCACCATCCTGAAAAGCCGAACTTTCTATTTTCAATAAAATCACCCCCAAGAAAACATATTTTTCAAAACTAAAAAACCGTATTCCTCATTCCCATTCCTCAATATTGTTTTGAACATGATAAGCATAAGCCAAAACCCAAACGCCAGCTGTTAAAATAGGCAAAAAGGTTGCTTGAGCCGGGATTTCTCGAAGGTAGACTAATGGTTCAACAAAAGAATAAACCAACTGATGAACAGAAAAAAAGCTAGAAATAACAGCTATAGTGGCATTTTTCGTATTTAGCCAAATGATAAACATCAAAATTGTAGCAAGAACTGGACCCGTCACAGCTACAACCAAACCCTTCCACATTTCTATCGTGCCTGATCCAGGTATTTCTACGAAGCCCAAAACTCTTCCAAACGGAAAGGACGGAAAAAAGTGAACTTTCGCACTCTCAGAAATTAGTCTTCTTGCAACGATTAAATGACCCACCTCATGAATCGCCACGGCGACAAATAAGAAAAATACTCCATAAAAGAAAGCTTTCCCGTAACTAACCAATTTTAACACTTCTTTTAATTCTTATAGATTGTCTAACTTTAATCACTTCAATAAACTTATTGGTTGTAAAAATCTCTGGGTTAAGAATACTTCAGCAAACAGCTTATATATAGTGAAGCTGGGTTATTAACACGAGAAAATAATCGAGAAGAACGATCGGGGGAGATAATATTTCTAAAAGATAATTCTGGAATATCTCCATTAGTAGCTTCAATACTTCTAACTGCAATGGTTATGGTATGGGCTGGAATCCTTGCAGGTGGCGTAACAGGAAGAACGCCCGAAAATCCTAGAGAAGCAAAAATTCGGATTAAAGGAATAGATCCTGAAAGCAATCGATTAACTTTGCAAATGATGTCGGGAAAAACATTCCTAAATTCTTTTTATTTTTCCGACAATGATTCTTCTCCAAGTCCTGATAATAATGCTACTATTTCTTGGAACAAATTGGAGTTAAGAGTAGCTGGAGAAAAAGTTATGGGGGATGTTATAAAGGCAACATCCGATGGAGTTTCAATTCCTGTGGAATATGAAAAGGGGGACAATACAAAATGGGATACTAGCGGAGCGGATGATAATCTATATCTAAGCGAAAATTTGAGCTTTCATGTCGGAGACGTATTACAAATTGAAAATATTGAACCTAGTTTATCAAGCACTAATAAAGTTACTTTAATTTGGACACCGAAAAACCGAACTTTGTCCATGGAGGATGTCTAATTTCAGCAAAATTTTAAACCGGTTGAAAAAACATGCATTTTGGAGTAATTGATAAAACAATAAGCGAGCGGGTGAGAAAATGGCGAAAGGAAAAGATAGAGG
>CAZSNS010000002.1:5088-12241 GCA_964608515.1 Hadarchaeota archaeon (SeqCode) | reverse complement strand
CGCCTCTTATATAGTCTTCTCTAATATTTTTACCCCCCCTGTTTTTCAACCAAGTGCCGGCTCTCCTTTAAAACCACTTTGAAACTATTGCTCATTTTTCCCCCTCTTTTCCTCAACTATTTCTTGATTATTTTTCTTACCTCTACCCGCCACAACCAGCAAAACTTGGGAAAGAACCAAAAAGAAGAGTGGTGGGAAAGAGAAAAAGAACAGAAGAAAGTCCGAATTATGCTGCAATAATTTTTCTACTTGTAGCTCTAGTTGCAAACTTTATATTGCTTTTATCACTCACAGGAGTATTGGAATAATTTTCTATCTCTCAAATAAAGCTGGATGACCTGAATGAGTCATTTTTGATATTTGATCGATAATAATCTCCCAATATAGGCTCAAAAACTATTAATCGGACCTACTACGATGAAGTCAAACGTAGAGATAGCAAACAAAAATAAAGCGATTATTGTTTTACCTAATGGAATAATCCTTTTACCAATCATAGGTTATCCTATCTTTTGATTTTTCGAAAATATTGAAGTTTTAATATCAAAATTAGATCATTTTATAGAGAAAATTTGTCGGAAGATTCTCGGAGTTTTTGGAATTCAATAGATAATACCGTTAAAGCACATGCGTTATATTTACTGTTATACCAAGCGCATTCTTTTTTTATACAATCCTTTTCTTCTTTTTCATTAGAGAAAATCGGACATTTTTTAACAGTTCCAGACAGTAGTTTCACCTCTTTTTATCCACACACCGTGATATGTTTCTAGCTTAAGAAAACTTTTTTCAGATTTATAATTTACGCTTTTTTAATTTCTTTTGAAGTTTCGGAAATTGTCTGAGTTTGTTTATCTAGTTTTTACAAAGCTTTTTGTAAAGAGAAAGAAAACCGAGAGTGGTGTTAAACATGCCTGAAATAGAGATAGAAAAATTTTGTGACGAATGTAGAGAAAAAACTAAGATGAGATACGTTGAAAATGAGAACGAGTATTTAATTTATGAATGCTCGGTTTGTGATTCTGAGTATAGATTCCTAAGGCAGGACATTGAGGAAGACATTTAGTATTCGATTATTCCCTCATCTTTCTCGAAATTCAAAATTAGAATTGGAAAGTGTCAAAATGCCAAAATGCGAATTATGTAGTGATGATTCTGCCCTTTTGTATACTGTGGAAAATCCGAAAAAGTCAAATGGAGAAAAACATCACTTGTGTAAAGATTGCTTAAAAATTGTGCACGAAACTTACGTCAGGATAAAATAGTTCTTAAATGAATTTTTTTATTAATTCATAAAAAATATTTAGACGGGGGTTAACCATGGGAGAAGAGGCTATTATCTTGATTAGTACAGGTGCCGGGCAAAATACAATGGAAAATGTGTACAGGGAAATTAAATCTCTTGATGGGGTTGAAAAAGTTGCAATGATTGTAGGGGAATATGATGTAATTGCTTGGATCTCAGCGGAAAAATCCGGTGAAATATCAAGGATTATTAAATCTGTTCGCACTATTTCAGGTGTGGAAAAAACCACGACCAATGTAGTGATTAAACCGAGGTAAGAAGAAAAAACTTAGATTCTGTTTAAGTTTTTCTTATTAGTAGTTATATTTCTGGAAATTAATTTTTAGAAGTTTTTTCAAAAAAGTAGGTTTTTATATCCGCATTTACCATTGGGACAAAACCAAATTGTGAAGTGTTGATATGGATAAACTATCAGAAACTAGAAAGGAGTTTTTAATCTCGGTTCTAGAGTCATCTGAGGAGCTTATAAAAGAAAACAAACTCCGTGACAGCGAACTAGAAACTATATTTGAACAATTAATCGATGTTTATTGAGAAAAATATCTTTTCCTCGAATTAGAAATTGAATTACTTAGTATATTACCCAGAGATTTGTAGATTTGCGTTATTGTTTCTCAGTTTACTTTGATATTTTTAAGAAGAAACGAAAGAAATTATTAAGATAATTATTATGAGTTATAATGGGGGGAAGGAAATTTACAGACATTTTAGTAGTAGATGATGATACCAACTTTCTAAAACTTCTAACAGACTTTTTAGAAGAGGAGAATTTTGAAGTCGAAACAGCAATGAGTGGCAAAGAATGTATAAATGTCGTAAGGAATGAAGATCCGGATCTTGTCTTGTTGGATATAATGATGCCAGGATTGGACGGGTGGGAAACCTATGATAAGATAGAATCGATGGACGAAAATCCTGAAATAATATTGGTATCCTTCTTAGAAAGTAAACCCGAATTAGAAACGACTGGAATAAGCGACTACATTATAAAAAAGCGACCTTTCACTAAAGAGAAATTTTTGGAACCAATCAGGCAAGTTCTTGGAGAAATTTAGAGTTCTTGAGAGATTCTTTCACTTTGGGAAAGGTTTAGAATGGATAGTTCTAGAAGGAATCAAGATCAAACTTGAATGTTTTCTAATTTTGGTTTGTGAAGAGTCCGATTCAGTTTTTACTCTCGCCATTTTATATTATCTTCAAGTTCTTCACTACAAGGGGGGCATATCCAGGCAACTAATTCTCCCTTGTTTATCTTCTTGGTCAACCGTAGGCGTCCCTTAGCTTTTTGATTAAATGAATTTTTACAACCTTTTACATCACATATTTTTTCGTGTTCAGTCATTTTAACAAGTCTATTTTTTCAAACTTTCGTAATAACTCTGGGGTAAAAACCAAACCTGAATTTTTTAGCTCAATGGGATATACTCCCATTCGTCAGGTATGTCGGAAATATATCTGTACTTAGAAAAAATCTTTTCTTGAACTGTCAAACCATCATCTTTGGCTTCTTTTTCCAGATTTTCGTACTGGTTAACCGGAATAACCAAATTATATTTTTTTAGGTTAGCCATAACTTTTTCCGGAATAGTATCTCCAGGTTCGATATCTACAGATTCATCTTTCTTGGAGAATAGATATGTTACTATCGAGCCGGTTTTCAAATTGAACACCAAGTGAAAATTATTAAATAAAGTTATTAACTCTGGGATAAAATTGGAAAATAATCTACAGAGTTTCTAAATGAATCGATACAAAAAGAAATTAAAATTGACAATCTAGTTAGATAAAATTAAACCCAAGCAAGATCCAAGTCCACCTTCCTAACTTCCTCTTTTTCTTTAGACTGAGTAACTTGCTCTCGCTTTCCACGAGTATAATCGACATGTTTTTCACACCACCATAATCCGTGGACTGTGCGTTTTGCCTCTCTTCCACAGATACAACAACTTCCCATTAGGTTATCACCTGATTCCTGGCTTACTAAGCTGTAATATTCCGCATTAAAAGGTTTTTCGTAGACTTTTCATCCACACTTGATGACTGAAAGTCTACAGGACTATTTAGAGTTAAAATTTTCCAAATTTTTCGAATTAAGGGTTATTATTATCTTATATTAAAAATAAGAGTCAAAAAATATTAAAATTCACCATAAAAATGAAAAAAGCTAAAATAAATCATCTATTATCAACAACCCGGAAAAAATAAAAAAATATAGCAAATATAAAATCCCAAACAATAATCGGCCCCACATAGTTAAATCAAAACATAGATTTTCTTACGGATTCTGAGAATCATCTTAGTGGCTTGATCCCTTGGAAAAGAAGAAAAATACTGTAAAAATACTAGGGATAATCCTAATTTTGTGTATAATCATAGTAGGAGTTTATCTAGCATTATTAGGGAGTAATGGAGGAGGTTCTGGCGACTTTTCAAACCCCAAAAATACGATAGAAACGTATTATCAGGCTTTCAATAATCAAAACGCCGAAAAAGTCCACGAATCATTCTCAAGTAATATGAAAACAGTATGGACGAAAACAAGAGTCGAAAACTGGCTTAGTGGACGAGCAGAACACAACTTTCAATACACTATTCTAGAATACACAAAAGTTAGCAAGGGGGAGAAATCAGCGACGGTAAAATTGAAGTTAATAGAAAATCATGAAGGACTTGAAAATGGGATAATCTTAGGAAAAGAATTCAACCTAATAAATGAAGATGGGGAGTGGAAAATCAAGAACATGGGAGATATAAACTGAATCCCTTAATTATCACTTCTTACTTACTGTTGAAAAAATTATTTCTAAAATTAAGAAAGGAAAAGCAAAGTCACTCAATTATTATTTTTTATTCATTAACTTTTTCTACATTCTCCAAATACTTCCTTCCAATTTCATCGAGCCTAAAAGTTGGAGCATCATCTATTTTCTCGACGATTTCCGCGTCTTCCAAGAAGTTAAGATGTGTTTTGGCTTCTGATTCATGTAGGTCGAATTTTTCACTTATCTCTTGAAGATTCTTCTCTGATTTCAGACCTATAAATTTCATAATTTTTCTTCTTAATGGATTTTCTAAAGCTCTTGATATCACTCTATGATCCTCCTTTGGAGTTTCTTCAATCCAATCCTCAGGCGCTTCAAATTTTTCCTCATCAATATTTTCACTCAAAAAATCACCCCCTTCCGTAAAAGGCTTCACTAAATCTTTCCATAAGCATCTTTAAAATCTATTCGGCAACTTTCCTATTTCTACAAAAGTCAGGATTACAATTTTCTTATTCTTAAAATTTGTAGAGGTTGAAAATTTTTTGAAATTTTTTACCCTAAAAAATCGATTACTATTGTGATGGGTTTTTTGAAGATAGATGGAGTCCGGATTTATTATGAGACCTTTGGTGAAGGTACTCCTATTATTATGATTCAGGGGTTAAGTGCTAATGTTGATTGGTGGGATCCTCGATTGACGGAGGGTCTTTCTGAAACGTTTAAAGTGATTCAATTTGATAATAGGGGAACCGGTAGAAGTGAATCACCAAATCAAGATTATTCTTTAGACGTGCTGGCCGATGACGTTTCAATCTTGATGGAACGTTTGGATTTGTCTAGTGCTCATATTTTAGGAATCTCAATGGGAGGAATGATTGCTCAGGAATTTGCGTTGAACTATCCAGAGAAGGTAGATAATCTTATCCTTTGCTCCACCTCTTGTGGTGGTCCTGAATCAGTTCAAGCTTCTGATGAAGTTTTGGAAATACTCAATATGGATAGGAGTAATTTATCGCAAAAAGAGATAATAGAATCGACTATTCCCCTCCTTTTTACTCAAAATTTTATCAAAAATAATCCAGAGTTGATTGCGCTTACTAAAGAACGAATGTTGAAAAACCCAATCTCAAAGGAAGAATTTAACCGACAACTTAAGGCTATAATAAATTTTGATACTTGCAACCACTTATCAAAAATTAAGAGTCCAACTCTGATTTTACATGGAGAAAAAGATATTCTCATACCTCCAGAAAACGGGAAAATTCTTAATCAAAAGATTCCAAATTCCGAACTCTCCTATTTTGAAAGGTCAGCCCATGGTCTTATGGAAGAGATGGATGAAGTAGTTTAGACTATTCTAGATTTTTTACAAAACTAAATATTTCTACATCAAAAGAAAACCTTGAAACCTACAAGGTGCAAGAAACGACTCTAAACAGGGACCTATCGAGCTGAGAAAGCAAAATATGATTTGGGCTTGGCTGGTTTTTACCACATTTTTGATAAGAACTAGGGGGTTTAACACTGCACCAAAACTATAGCTATACGGGAGAAGAAGTAATTATCTCGATATGTTGACCATAAAAGAGTAATCGTAACGCGTAGTGATTCAATAATTGTTTGAAGTGGCCCGGTTTTTTCTTCTGTTCGTGTAGAAGGGGATAGGGTTTGTTAAAGGCTTATAAACCGGCTGGGAATCTTTTGAAAGGTTTGTTAAACGATTGGCTGTTGTTTGTGGGCTTTTCGAGATATTCCAGTTTAGAGATTGCGTTTAGTTTCCTATCCGGACGATAGAATTAGATTATGTTTCAGAAAGATGTGTAATATTATGAATAAAAATGATGGTTTGGAAATTTTTGAGGATCTGATGAAGGTCTTAAAAGATAGAGACTGGCATCCAGTTGGAGAAATTGCGGAGGGTCTTTCTCTTTCACTTGAGTCAGTTAAAAATATTCTCGATGGTTTGGAAGAATCTGGTGTGATTAAGTCAACTGACCATCACGGTAAAGATAGTTTAGTTAAGGGGACCGAATTTGTCGAGTCTTTTCTTGATCTCCCGACAAAAGATGGTGGAGACTAGTTTGTTCATAGAAATTTGAAAAAATAAGATTTGTATTTGCAGAAAAATTACAATCCACTAAATTGCTTTTTGAGATTTTTTGAAAAACTAGTTATGTGTTAGTTTTTGTTTTGAATTTTTTAGAAGTTAGAGTTGAATTAGAACAAATAACTTGCTCATTTTACGGTTTAAGATTTTTCTAAGGATTCTTATGCCCTATAATCGAAATATAATCGGAAAAAAAGAAGAAAAGCGGATTATATGTTATAAGATAAGATAATGGTTTTTCTTTAGTGCCGAAAAGCTTTTAATAGTTTTGAAAAGATAAACTGTATTGTTTAATTGATGTGTTTTTATATTGTCTAGATCAAAAACCGCTATTATCCAAGCTATTCTCGAAACAGCGGAAAATGAGCCATGTGGAAAGACTAAAATTATCAGATTAGCTAACTTAGATTGGGATATGGCTGAAAAATACTTACAGTCTCTTGTAAAGGATGATTTGATTCAAAAAGAAGAGATTGAACAAGGAAAGCGGAAAAATAATTATAGATTGACTAAAAAAGGAAAAAACCTGAAGGAAGAAATTAAAAAAATAAGAAATATTAGTAAAATCCTTCAATAAAGCATTAAAAAATATTTATTTCTCCTTTTTTTGTAGTTAATACTTCTAAGTATTTCTGACTTCTTTAACTATTGAGGATAAACGGTTTTCTAGCTAAATTTTGTAGAAAAACAGAGGCAAATATTTTACCAAGAAGTTGCACAACGCTATTCTTTAAATTATTTTGTTCTAACAACTATAGTGCCGGCTAAGTGATCCCCCACTCTCTGGTTCCTTTCAGAAAGAAAGATTGATATAACTCCCACCAAGTAAAACAGAATGCCGTCTAGGATAATCCTGAAGAGATTTCTCCAAAATGAAACTGTATAGTCACACCTTGTCCCATCTTCTTTTATGACTACTATATTCGTGGCCATTTTTCCTAAAGTTTGCCCTTTTGCTCCTTCCATTAAAAATGA
>CAZSNS010000002.1:0-5078 GCA_964608515.1 Hadarchaeota archaeon (SeqCode) | reverse complement strand
GTATAGCCCAAGGTCGAGAAATCTGAGTTTTATGAGCGTGGATAAAATCCATAGCGTTATTGGAAATATTATCAAAAAGTCAATTATTACACTAAGTATTCTTCTACCCACCACATTTTTCCTATTGTTTGGGTTTATTTCTGTGGAATTATTACTGTCCATCTATCCAATCACCATTATTAACGATAAAATCTATTTTTTTCTCATTCATCCTTTCAACATAGTTTGAAAATAATTCCACACTCTTATTTTCAGTAAATAATTCTGCTCTTTTTGGACCCCAATGGAAATCGTTGAAAACGCTTATTTTAACTTCTTTCGCAGGAGGACTTTCACTCTCAATTGTATTAATAAAAAGTGTGGTTTTGTATAATTTTGATTCTGATTTGTAATTTATTATTGTTTTATTTTTTTCAGTTTGAATTCCTTCAATTTTTATTAATTTTCCAGTTTGGTTATCAATTTCCAACGAGGTTGGATCAGTTGGGTTGAAATTGAAATTCGCACTTTTACCGCTAGCATAATTATCTCTTAGTAACTTATTGGACTCCTTACCATCTTTATCATCCTTGTAGTTCTCCCAAACAATATGAGCACTATATTTCACATTTTCTAAATATGAGCTAGAAAGTACAAACTGATTATTTTCTACTGAAACATTAAATTGAGTACTAACTGGTGAGAAATCCGAGTTTTTCTTATCAAAAGACAATCTCCAACTCTTCTCTTTGAAAAGATAAGATTCTTCTAGGGAATGAGTTTCAACCGATATTTTTCCGTCCTCAGGATTTAAACTGACTGTCGAATATTTGGGTCCGCCTAGCGGAGCACCGAGAGCCGGTAAGTAAAGGTAGGGTATTTTATTCTCCACCCATTTGTACCCGTTCCAATTAGGAGCTCCTGGATGATGAGAATGACCCTGAATAACTGCAATCACATTTCCACTTTCAGAAAGGATTGATCTAACTTCCTTCTGATTTGTTATAGTGTCGTAACCTATCAATCCATAATCATCGAGGGGGATATGACAAAAAACAATAGTCGGGACAGAAGTATTTTTCAAGTCCGATTTCAACCATTCTATTTGCTCTTGAGAAAGAGTATAGAATCCTCCAAATAAGTGTTTAGGAACCCCCCCTGAGAAAAGTTCAGTTCTGTGATTCGCAGTAGTATTTAGAGAGATAAAGTGATAACCGTTCAAGTCCCAAGAGTACCAATAATACGGACTTTTGCTATTTGGAGCCGTCGCAGGTTTATGAACATTTTCGATATAACCTTTGTAATCGTTGTAAAAATTTCCTTCATTATCGAGGTATTTGAGCTCGTGGTTGCCGATGACATTGTAAATAGAAATATTTTCATCAATCTGTCCTAACATCTCATTAAATTCAGAAAATCTTTTTTCTCTCTCAGAGTGTGATATTCCAGCTGGTCTATTTTGTGTAGAAACTGATCCGAAAGCATTGAATAATGGAGAAAAGAAATAAATCGCAGGGACACTCAACACCCATACCAAGACAAGAATTGCCAGTACCTTCTTTGTATCCATATAATCCCCAATTGTCGTAAGCTCTTTTACTTTCTTCTAAAAGACTTTTGGGAAACCTCAAGGTTATTGACCAAGATTAGTTTCCCCTCCTACAGTGGGGATATGAAGCTTATTTGAGAGTTTAGTAAAAGGCCTTGTCGAAATTTTTCAATTATTCTTTTTAGCAAAAGTTCTAAATATTTTGAGACGAGGTTACTTATGATTTATATGGATGACAAGAAGAGAGGATATATAGAAATAATAGTTGGAATAATTTTATTCACTGGTATTTTGGGAGCAGGTATTACAACTATTGCAATTGCAGGGGTGCGTTATGCACGGGCAATAAGATACTATATTCTATCCTCCCTAGTTTCAAGTCTCATTATTGGTCTCTTAATTGGAGTGCTTATTTGGTCAGGTTATATGAGAATTTCCGATAAAAGAAAATAGTATGAACAAGCCAAAAATTTGGATTTAAAATCAGATTTTTTATTTTGAGTTTTTCTCTGTATCCAACTCTTCCGTTCTTTTTTTAAGAGGCAAGGATTATTCATAATTAATCATAATCGGAGGGGTTGGATGAGCGAAAAAGCTGGATTGTCACAATTAGAAAAAGCATCATTCGGAGCAGGTGGGATTGGTTGGAATCTCCTCCAAATGACGATTGTTTCCTGGATTATTTTTTACTATACCTCCGGAAGCGGCTTACCTGTATTAACTACCCCTATCCTTGCAGGTGCAGCAATGCTTGGGGGTAGAATAATTGATGCTATTACCGATCCAGCAATTGGTCATTGGAGCGATGTTATCAGAACGAGATGGGGTCGTCGTATTCCGTTCTTAATTTTTGGAACTCCCGCCCTCGTTCTATCTTTCTTGTTTATGTGGTATCCTCCAATAGCTAGTCAATCTATTTGGAATTTCGTTTATTTGCTGACTTTATTGTCCAGTTTTTGGTTGTTTTTCACAGCCTATGTAAACCCGTACATAGCCCTGTTACCTCAGATTATAAGCGATGATGCTGAGAGAGTAGATTTGGGCAGATGGCTTACTATAGGGATGGGAGTAGGAATTGGAGTAGCAACTGTAGGAGTGCCTTTTCTAATCGAGCAGTTTGGGTATAGAATAATGGCGTTGATAGTGAGCGGAATTGTAATCATCCCTCTTCTCATGCCCGCTATAGGTCTTTCCGAAGATGAGAAATGGAAAAAAGGGGAGAGTGGAGAAGCAAAAGGGTTAGTTTTCAAAGATGCTCTGAAAGAAACACTGAAAAATAAATCGTTCCAAATATTTCTCCCTACGGTATTCCTTATTTACGCAGCATGGAACACTCTACTCACAATTTTACCATTTGTAGTCGATGTTCTTGTACAAGGTTCTGAAGCAACGGTAAGTATAGCAATGATAGCGGGTTTACCTTCAGCTTTACTGGCCTTACTAACTGTCCAGAAGTTATCTGAAAAATGGGGTAAGAAAAGATTATTCTTAATAGGATTAGCTCTCACCGCAGTTGTTGCAGTATTATTCTCAATCGTAGGACTTGTTCCATCCATTCCTCCACTTTATCTCACAATGATAGCTACCGGAATATTCGGGTTCCCAGTGGTTATCTTTTTCTCCGTTGAAAATGCGGTATTAGGTGATATTGCAGACGATGACGAAAAGAAGACCGGGTATAGACGTGAAGGAATGTTTTCAGGTATCAGAGGTTTAGCTACCAAAGCAGGAATAGGTTTTGCAGTGTTTTTATCAACAGTTTTAATGCAATATTTCGGGCGCACTGTAGAAAACCCGCTAGGAATTAGATTGGTCGGAGTCCTATTAGCTACTCTATGTATAATCGGAATCCTAATTTTCAGAAACTTCCCCATTGAAGAATAGAAACAAAAAAAGAAAATCCTGAGACTTATCTCGTTCTTATAATTTTATGTGTTTGTTCAAGTTCGGATTTTTATCAGCTCTGCTTGGATTTATTTTTCCCGTTTTTTTGCGCGATTAAAGACCCCGCTTTAATCTTTCAATATCCTCAGGTTTAAGGAGAAAACTTGGAACCTGCTCTCTTTCGATTAAAGACCCCGCTTTAATCCAGATTTTCTCCGAACAACGAGTGTTTGAATTCCAACAACAGTGGAAAGTAACTAGGAATATCAAGAGATACGATAACACAGTTTCATAAAATTTAATACATAATTAGATAGTTGATTAGTCCTATTTTCCAAAATTGTCTAGCATTTCAATTAAAAAGAAGTTTCAATAGCCACTAGCAAACCCATCAGTATAAGGACAATATTGGGTAACACGATAACTAAGAATCTTTCACTTCTTGCCAACCATCCTATTTCGGTAACCGAATTTCTAGTAGTTCCTTCAAGCGGTTGATGTGTGAGTGTAATAGAGTTACTTTCGTCCTCTTCCGACACTATTTCCCTCCACCATTCAAACACATTGTCGCCAATATGACCGGTTACACCCGTACCAGTATCACTCAGAAAAATGAAATTTATATTCCCTCTCTTAACTTTATAATTCAATTCTTCTCGGATGTGTTCTTTGTAATTATTTAAATCCCCTGTGAAAAATGGATTAAAATCATGATTTCCAACTAGCGAATAAAAATTTTCCCAAGGAATTTCTGTGTTCCCACAATAACTCTTAAATCTTTTTAAATCATTTTCTGCTCCGTCATCCACGAGATCCCCCAAAACAAAAGCCATATCCAATTCGATATCTAAACTGTTCACATCTCTTATGGTATTTTCAAAAAGCTCCCAGTCTTTTTCATTATTAGGTTGAATATCACAAAAACTCCAAACGATTAAGTCTTCTTTCCTGTATTGAAACTCTTGTTTTAGATTAAAGGAAAACTTGTTATCTAAATTCTCATTCCATTCTCTTTTAGAATGATTTCTAGATTTTACAGTCACTTTCCTTTTTCCATTTTCAAAAATTAAGAATAGAGATTCAGGTTCACCTATAATTGAACCATTACCGATGAATGCTACTCCATCTTGGTCAATCCTTACATTTTCTTGGCTATGAAGAGAATGAATATGACCAGAAATCCAAGCGGAGACATTACCGTTTTCCAACTCTCCTGTAAACCTTTGACTGTCCGCTATTTTAGTCACTTGAGGAAAAACACCCGTCGCCCAGACAGCAAAAATAGAGGCAAACGCTGCTAAGGACAGTCCAACTATTAATGCTATATATACTATTCTTTTCACCCTTACCACCATACAAGCAAATTTATTATCACTGTTATTATTGACCTAGTTAAAATCAAGCATTCACAGCCAAACAGTCGTAAATATTTGGCCAAGCTTTACCAGCCTCAAGAACAATTAATAACGCTTCCCTCTATCAAAAAATATTAAAACTACCGGTTAGTTCTGAAAAGTGCTACTTTCGTAATTTCTCAAACACATCTAACCAGTATGAGGCATTTTTTCTTTGGGACAATTTCAATACATTGCTCAAGAGTTTTCTATCCTATCTCGTCTCTTGCCAATACTTCTGATAGTTTCCGTTCAATTTCTTCTCCTCCAGG
>CAZSNS010000001.1:79603-88606 GCA_964608515.1 Hadarchaeota archaeon (SeqCode) | reverse complement strand
AAGTATCCAAAAACTATAGGTACACATTTCCTAACTCCTAGAAAAAATTGATCCATCCACTCTTCCTCTATGCTAATCACCCCAACTCGTGCCAAATTTAACCTTCATTACTCAAATTATTTCACAATATCCACAATTCAAATAGACCCTCCATCAAAACCAGAACAAAAACTAAAAATTTCAAAAACATTAAATACCCCCCGACAAATGAAAAAAAGAGGTCTCAAATGAACCAAGAAGAAATAGCAAACGCAGGACCCTTAGGCCTAGCAGCGTTCGCACTCACAACTTTCATACTAAGCATTCACAACGCAGGATTTACCGTACTGCACTCTTTCTGGCCTTGGGCAGTCTTTTATGGTGGGGTGGCCCAGTTTGCAGCTGGAATGTGGGAGTTTAAAAGAGGAGATGTCTTCCCTGCAACAGCTTTCTCATCTTATGGAATGTTCTGGATGGGTTTGGCAAGTGCAGTACTTTTGTTAGATTTTGGTATAATCACGGCAGCTGCTTTCGCTTCTGTTGAGAAAATATCTCTAATCTCTTGGACAATATTCACATTTTACATGTGGATCGGCACTTTCAAAACTAATTGGGCCCTAGTTTCGACATTCACGGCTCTTTTGGCAACTTTCATTCTGCTCGATGTTAGCCTAATAACGGGAATTACGATGATAGGGACCATAGGGGGAGTAAGTGGAATTATAACTGCATTCTGCGCTTGGTATATTTCAGGTGCAGAAGTCATAAATGAAACATGGGGTAGAGAAGCGTTCCCACTCGGAAACATAAGCTAAGAAAAAATCTTTAGGTTTTTTGAATTCAATATTTTAATGTGACTGTCTTATTTTCTTCAGTTATTATCTTCACTTCTTCAGGAGGATTTTTACCATTTCGGTCGATTCTTATCAATAGTGTTTCTACTGTGATGTCTGTGGTTCCTGATTTGTTTGAATCGGTTATTGAGATATTTAGTTGTTTTTCTTCTCTTGAAGCGTTTTCTATTCGATAGTCTGGAGAGGAGGACGATGGGAATTCTTGAAAAATTACTAGATAACTTTTTTCAAAATCTGTTGATTGGATAAATTTTCTAGGTTCGGAAGGAATTAAGGAAAAGTTGAAAAAGTTCTCCTCTTTTTCAGAAGAGATTATTTTTCCAAAATTTCGAGTTTCCAGATTTTCAATACTATATTTCAAACCATTTTCTATTACCGGGCTTCCAAGATTCGCATGGTCAAACGCAAAGGTTTCAAGCTGGACAGAACCAAAAATCCTCGCAACTGGTTCTATTTGAATATGAATGTTATCGACGAAATATATTCTCGTAGTCTCCCAAGTCCCCCAAACACCAACATTGACAAAAATATTTCCATCAGAACCGGAGTTTACTGTAAACTCATAATCCTTCCGTAACCATTCTAAATTTTCCGGTTTAGCCCCCACACCCGTATCTCCCTGAAAAATCAGATTTGGTTTATTCCCTTCAAGAGGTTTAGAAGACATCGCACCAGTTATTATTCTCCAAAGATTGACCCCATAATCCGCACTGGCAAAATCATAAGAGACTTTTACATTATAAGTTCGTTCTGACTCAACTGAAAATTTTCTCTCCACCCAAATCTTCCCAGCATCGTTAAGATTTGCAAGATAAAATCTGAGAGACGATTCCCCAACAGTGGATAACTTGTTAGAGTTCTCAATCGACCACTCAACTGGAGGACTATCTAAATCCGTCCCATCAGGTTCCCATCCCTGCATTCCGTTCTCGAACGAAAAGGAATAATAAAAATTCTCACTCCCTTCATTATCCAAATACTTATCCAACCACTCGGAACTCAAAAAGAACCCTCCCACTACCAAAACTCCGACCACTATTAACCCTACAATCAATAACGAAAGACCTCTCTCTTTCATTTTTAACACATTCCAAGTATGCGAATGATAGAGAAGATTTTAAACTTTGTAACAAATCTGAAACCTTGAAAATCACCAAATACAAACACTAGTTTTAGAAAAAATTCCAGAACAGAAAAAAGATAATAACCTAAAACATTTTCCCAAAATTTCAACAAAAGCATAGGAAAGTGGGAGAAGTAAAAACAAGAAAAGAAGAAGTTTTAGGCGATATTTTGAGAACCGACCAATCTTTGACGGCGAAAATACTAATCAATAGTTATTTTTAGCGATATATCGCCTATTTAAAATTTTTATTCTAGTTCTATTCTACCTTTGTTACATTCGCGGCTTTGGGTCCTTTTTCTCCTTCTTCGGGTTCAAACTCTACAACGTCGCCTTCTTCCAGAGATCCGGACTCTACATCGCTTCTATGAACGAAGCGATCTTCGTCACCCTCTTCAGGTTCAATAAAGCCGTAGTTCTTCCTGTCGTTGAAAAACTTAACAGTTCCTCTCATGGAATTACACCTCCTGCGAACCAATTCTATATAAATATGAACCGAGATTTTGAATCTTAAAAATCATTGTGAGAACAGACACCAAATATTCTAATACCTTCTTTACCAGCCTTTCAAACACATTCTTTAGATAAATATCTTTACTTTTCAACCTTTACATTATACCAACAAAATACACACAATACCACTATAATTAGAAAAACAATCACAAAACAACCAAATAAGGCAAACCATGGAAGAAGTAATAGAGAAAAAAGGAAATGACTCCTTACTAAAAACAAAAATAACCCCAAACTCTCAAAAATTCAAAATCGGCGAAATAAACCCTTGGAGAAACCATCTAAAAATAAAAGTAAAATCAAAACCCGAAAAAGGCAAAGCAAACCAAGAACTTCTAAACAAACTAAAATCTAGACTAAACAAAAAAATCAAAATAACCACCGGAAAAAAATCCAGAGAGAAAAAACTACTAATCAAAAACATCACCCCAAAAGAAATTACACAAAAACTAAACCTGAAAGAACCAAAAAACGAAGAAAATTAAGCCTGAAAATGTCTAAAGAAAAAAATGGAAAGGACAGGCTTTTGTCAAAGGTTGAAAAATATTTTTCCAAACTAAGTAAAAACATTCTTCAAATTTCTTCCAAAATCCCCCTCAAGTCCCTTATAACCTCTTTACCCGAACTGTCTCGCCCATCCCTATCCAAAAGAAAAGCTCTCACCCCTATTTTTCTAGGAACATTATAATCAAACTCCAAATCATCCCCAACATGCACTAATTCAGAAGGATCAATCTCCAAAATATCACAAACCCGACTATAAACAACTTCATCCTTCTTAACCTCCCCAAAATCCGAAGGACAAGAAAAAACATCAGAAAAATAATCCTCCACACCATTCAACTGCACACCAACAAACTCTCTAGCCGCATTAGTAACAACAATCAACTCATAATCATCACACAAACCCTCCAAAACGTCCAAAACATCTTCAAAATATTCAACCTCATCAATCAAACTCAAAATAACCTCACCAGGACCCGCATCCAAACCAAATCTATCAAACCAATACTCCGGCTGATACCACCTCACATCTTCCGGCCCTAGTTGGTTGTATGCTTTTTTGACTTGAGTAACCGCTTTTTCAAATTCTATACTATTTTTTTCGGCGTAAAGTTTTGGTACTTCTTTGAACCAAAATCTGTCTATAAGATTTCGTTTGACTAATGTTTCGTCAAGGTCGAAAGATATAATTTCTGCACTCATTTTCACACCTTCATTTCGTAAGTTGTAAACTTGAATACCTTTAAAATTAGCAAAAATTTGCTAAACAAACCAGGGTCGATGTTCTGATGGTTAAGTAAAAATTCTCGGTGAACTATTTATTAGTGAAAATAAAATTGTTATCAAAAAGAGGTAAAGGAAAAAGATGCTAGAAAATGTGATACTACTTCAATTTTTTGACTTTTCACTCCAAAATATCGTTATCTGGATAATCCTCATAGCTGGAATGTCAGTAGTTTGGATGATTTTCCTACCTCAAATAATGGGACTGCAATCAAAATTTGCTATAAGAG
This sequence comes from Hadarchaeota archaeon (SeqCode), assembly GCA_964608515.1. Classification (GTDB taxonomy): domain Archaea; phylum Hadarchaeota; class Hadarchaeia; order Hadarchaeales; family JAGGTB01; genus CAYLJV01. Next base: position 84,620 of record CAZSNS010000001.1, on the reverse strand, counting down.
GAGCAAAAAAATCCCTAGATAAACTCGAAAGTTGGTCAGAAGATTCCAAAAAAATGGCTTTGAACAAAATAAGCAAATTCGGAAGGACTCGAAGGGACGTAAAAGAAGAATTTGAAGAATTTCTCGAATTTTTCACAGTAGAACCAGTTTCAGAAGACCCTTCAGGAGTGCTCGACAGGCTTGAACACTTACTCGATGTGAGAAAGAAAAGATTTGAAGACGCTGTAGAAAGACTTGCACCAGAAGCCGACTCAGAAGAAGCGGCAGATATTGAAATGTCGATGCAAGGAGCCCTAGCAAATTATACTTTATACAAAACAGTCCGCCATTTCATAAAAGTAGCCGAAAAAACGAGCAGCATGCAATTAGCACAAATGCTCCAAATGATGCTGCCAATCCTTGAAAAAATGGCTAAAGCTTATCATTCCGCAACTAAAGCCTTTGTGAACCAAAAAGTGATTGGCGATGGTATCGGGCCGATGATAGCTTCTAAACTCATTCAAGACTCTGGTACGGAGGAAGAAATAAAAGATACTGTTTATGCTAAGACTGAAATTGAAGGTAGGCGAGCTTACGTGATTAAAGCTAAGGGCCCTGGAGGTAGAGTTGGAAAACCAGGGGAGTTAATCAAAGAATTATCGAATAACAGAAAATTGGATCGGATATTTATGATAGATGCCGGGCTAAAACTTGAAGGAGAAAAAAGTGGAGAAGTAGTTGAAGGGGTGGGGGCTGCGATTGGCGGACCTCCGACGGAAAAACATAAGATTGAAGAATTGGCTACCCGGAGAAATATTCCGGTTGATGCTATTGTAGTTAAAGAGGGGTTGGAAGAAGCGATTACTCCTATGGATGAGGAACTCGCTAAAGCTGCTGATGAGGGTGTTGAAAAGCTTAAAGAAGCTGTGCGTAAGCGGACAGACAAAGACGATGCTATATTCGTAGCAGGGATAGGAAATACGATTGGTGTGGCTCAAGACCCTGAAGAAATGCAGAAAGAATTTCCGAAATCAGATAAAGATGAGGAGGAACTTGAATCATTTATTCCTTTACCTGGTATGGGTGGCGGAGGAGAATTTTCTAAACCTGGAAGAAGTTTCTTTAACCCGAAAGAGTATTAAACCTGAAGGTAGTGAACGGTGGAAAGATGAGACAATACAAACATTTAGAAGACGTCCAAGAGCTGATGTGGGAACACGATCAAGTTAGAGACATAGGCATAATAGCCCACATCGATCATGGGAAAACAACTCTAACTGATAGTCTAGTAGCCGATTCTGGAATCATTTCAGAAGATCATGCAGGAGAACAACTATTCACCGACTTTATGGACGAAGAACAAGAGAGAGGAATCACCATCCAAACAGCAGCAGTTAGTCTAGCTCACAAATACGAAGACAATGAATACCTAATCAACCTTCTCGACACTCCAGGACATGTTGACTTTAGCGGGGACGTTACTCGAGCCCTTAGAGCTATTGATGGGGCAATTGTTGTGGTTGATGCAGTTGAGGGAGTTATGGTTCAAACCGAAACTGTTCTTAGACAAGCTATTCGAGAACATGTTCATCCTATTCTTTACATAAATAAGGTCGACCGTTTGATAGATGAGTTGAAACTTTCTCCAGACGAGATGCAAGAAAGGTTTAAGAAAATAATTCAAAAATTCAACCAATTATTGAACAAGTATGCTCCAGACGAGCTGGCCGAAAGATGGCAGGTTAGCGTGGAAGGTGGATCAGTAGCTTTCGGATCAGCTACAGAAAAGTGGGCGTTATCTATTCCTCAAATGCAAAAGAAAAACATCACTTTCGGGGATATTATCGATGCTCACGAGAATGACGATGTCGAAGAATTAACAGAGAAAAGTCCTCTAGACGAGGTTATTCTTGACATGGTTGTTCACCATCTGCCCAATCCCGACGAAGCTCAAAATGAAAGAATAGAAAAAATTTGGAGAGGGGACATAGAGAGTGACTTAGGTCAGGCCATGAAAGCTTCAGATGTTGACGGTCCACTCTGTATGATTGTGACAGATGTGATTGTTGACGAACAGGCTGGAGTAGTTTCTACCGGAAGAATATTTTCAGGTTCACTAGAAGTTGGAAAAGAAGTCCGTCTGATTAATGCGAAAAAAGACGCGAGAATTCAACAAGTCGGAGTCTATATGGGGCCCGATCGAGTCATGGTCGACGAAGCTCCAGCTGGTAACATAGCTGCAGTGATCGGTATGGAAGATGCGATTGTTGGAGAAACTATTGTAGATAAAGGAGTTGAGGCTCAAGGATTTGAAGAATTACAATATGTGAGCGAACCCGTCGTTACCGTCGCTGTCGAGCCGAAAGATTACAAGGATCTTCCCGACCTGATTAGCGAGATGAGGAGAATATCTCGAGAAGATCCTAACGTTGAGGTAAGTATTGATGAAGAAACCGGCGAATACCTTATCTCAGGAATGGGAGAACTTCACCTTCAAATCGTACAACACGAAATAGAAGATTCAGGATTAGAAATAGAAACCAGCGAACCACTCGTCGTTTACCGAGAAAGCATCACAAGCGAAGGAGGACCAATAGAAGGCGTTTCACCAAACAGGCACAACCGGTTAAAATTCGCAGTTGAACCACTAGAACCAGAAGTAACCGAAGCACTAGACGAAGGAGAAGTGTTCGACAAACAAGACAAAAATCCAAGAGCCAAAAAACTAAGAGAACTCGGCTGGGAAACACGTCCAGCCAAAAACGTAATCGCAATCGAAGGACAAAACATCCTAGTCAACGAAACAAAAGGAATCCAATACCTTCGAGAAATCGAAGAATACATGGGAGACGCATTCAGAAACGCCATTGAAGAAGGACCACTAATGAACGAACCCTCACGAGGAGTAAAAGTAAAACTAACAAACGCAAAACTCCACGAAGACACAATCCACCGAGGCCCAGCACAAATAATGCCCGCCACCAGAAGATCAATCCACGCTGCAATGCTAGAAGCTGACCCGACAGTTCTCGAACCATTACTCAAAGTGGAAGTGAGAACACCACAAGAATTCATGGGGGAAGTCACACAAACGATCAAAGGAAGAAGAGGAAAAGTAAAATCGATAGAATCGGAAGAAGACCTAGCAATCGTCGACTCATCAATACCTGTAGCCGAATCTTTTGGACTTTCAGCAGATTTGCGATCCGCAACTGAAGGAAGAGCTCTTTGGGGTTCTGAATTCGAAAAATTTGAAGAAGTCCCAGGAAGTTTGCAAGAGGAAGCTATTAGAGAAACTAGAGAACGAAAAGGATTGAAACCAGAACCTCCCAATTCTGAAGAATTAACCGATTAAATCCTTTCTCTTATTTAGAAGTTTATTACTTATTTTTCCAAATTCTTCAGGAGTCAATTTTCCAGCTCTTTTATTCAATAAATTTTTTGAAATAGATTCATCGATAAAATCACGTTTTTCATCATCTGAAATATCTAATTCTGGAAAAATTTGATTGAAAGAATGTAGAAGACCATTTCGAATCTTTTGCCGACGATGTTGGAAAGTCCCTTTAACAACCGAAAAGAATACTTTTTCATCTTGAACCTCAAAAGATGGTTCTCTGGGAATAATTTTTACAATTCCCGAACTAACCTCAGGCTGAGGAATAAACTTGTCAGGACTAACTTCTTCTAAAAATTCTACATTACTCCGATAAGCTAAATTTACAGATAGTCGACTATAATTAGAAGATCCTGGCTCCGCAACCATTCTATCAACAAACTCTTTCTGATACATCAAAACACCCAATTCAAAATCTTTCTCAAGCAAATCAAAAGTCACCGGAGAAGAAATAGAATAAGGCAAATTCGCCACCACCTTATCAAAATCAGGTAAATCAATTTCTAAAACATCCGCCTGAACTATTTCTAAATTCTTCACGTCCAAATCATTATGCAAAATCTCAACTAAACGTCTATCCTTCTCAACAGCCACGACCTTCCCCGCAACCTCAACTAAAAATCTCGTCAAATTACCCAATCCAGACCCTATCTCCAAAACAACATCAGAAGACTCAACATCAGCATAATCGACAATACGTTCTAAAATATTCTCATCAACCAAATGAGATTGTCCCTGATCTTTGCTGAGGTCGATTTCATATTTTTTTAGAAGTTCTTTTGTTTTCTTGCGAAGCATTGTTTACACTTTATTCTAATACTTTTTACAAAATAGAGATTGGTGTAATATTAAATGACTACAAAAAACTTCGAAGAAAAAAGAGACAAAATTTTCGAAGAACTCAAAGAAGTAAAAGAATTAGACGAGAGACTAGAAAGAAAAATCAAAAATGTTTATGGCCCTCGCGGTGAAAAGGCTGTGGAAGTTGTGAAAGAAGAAGGCATACGAGAAGAAGATGGAAGGTGGTTTGTGAAAGGTAGTGAGGAAGAGTATGAGGTGGTTCGGACTTTTTGTTCCTGTAAGGATTATGTTCTCAATATCACTACAGGAAAAGCAGATGTTGATATGTGTTATCACGCTCTAGCAAAAAACATAGAAGAACTTTTGAAAAACGATGAGAGTTAATCTACTCCGATTTTAGGGCAAAATTCTTCTACCGGACATTCTTCACAATCAGGAGTTCTAGACTTACAGTATTCCCTACCTAATTCAATTAACAAAATATGAGTATTTCCAAGTTTACCGGGCGGAAACAAGTCTTGTACTTTTTTCCTAACTTCCTCAAGATTATCATCCGAACTTGCCAAACCTAGTCTCTTAGCAGTTCTATTAACATGAGTATCAACCGGCAAAACATCAAAACCACCAGCAAACAATAAAACGCAGTCAGCTGTCTTAGGACCAACTCCAGGCAAATCCAACAAATCTTCCCTGGCTTCTTCGGGATCCTTATCGAAAATCTTGCCTAAATCTTCATCAAAATCTTCAACTATTATTTGCCCCAATTCCTTCAAAGTTTCAGACTTAGAATTGTACAACCCGGCCGGTCTGATTTTTTCTTTTAATTCTTCTAAATCGGCT
>CAZSNS010000001.1:0-79593 GCA_964608515.1 Hadarchaeota archaeon (SeqCode) | reverse complement strand
AGATAGTACAGTTCTCACCAGTGTTAAGAAAGGATCACCTTGTTTCGGTAAATCTAATTGAAATTCCAACTGTAGTTTTTCTACTATTTTTTTAGCTCTTTCTTCCGGAAGCGTATTTTTATAGGATTTCTCGTTTATATTCTCATCGGACATGCCAGTAAAATTATACATATTAGGATTTTTAATAGCCGGCTCTCCAGCTCTAGGTTTAGAAGCCTTATTATTGGGATTAGGCGGGGATTTTAGAACACATTTCAAAGAAAGAATAAAAATAATACAATACGCCCTACCAATCGGTCTGCTCATTGTCGGAACATCAATTGGGATAAGTTATATTTTAGGATTAGAATCTCTCTATTTGATCGTTCTGACTCTTGCAATAACACTTTGCGTCGGAGGAACGTCTTCCTTATTTTTGGATAAAAAAACAAAAGAACCTCCACAAAAAGACACGGTTACAGACGACGAAATAAAAACGATGCTAAAAGACCGAGGACTGGACTCACTAATAAATAAAAAAGAAACAAATATATCAGAGAAGGAAAACTTCAAGAAACTGAATAAAGAAAAAAAAGAAGGAAGAAAAAACGGAGGTTGAAAAAATTAGCAAAAATATAACTAACCATTTAGAAAACTCAGGAAAACAATGGGTAAAAGAAGATCCAGAAAAAGACAACGTTTACTGGCCTACCGAAGACATGAAGGAAATAACCCATATCAGTGATTCTGAAGTATATAAAGAGGCTCAAGAAAATCCGAAAAAATTCTGGGCTAAAAAAGCGAAGGAAGCTCTTACTTGGTTTGAGGAATGGGAGGAGATTGAAGAATGGAATCCTCCTTATTTCAACTGGTTCTTAGGAAGTAAAACAAATCTTTCATACAATTGTATAGATCGTCATTTGAAAGATAATCGTCATAAAGCTGCTATAATTTGGGAACCCGAACCGATTGAAGAAGAACATCGAATATTGACTTATCAAGATTTATATCGGGAAGTCAATAAGTTCGCAAATGCTCTAAAAAATATGGGAATTGGAAAAGGCGATCCAGTCACTTTTTGGATGCCTATGATTCCCGAAACCGCAATAGCCGCTCTGGCATGTCAAAGAATAGGCGCTTGGCATTCAATCATCTACACCGCGTTCAGTCCTAACGCAGTCAAGGATAGGATGAAAGACGCAGGATCGAAAACCCTCATCACAGCAGACGGATTCTACAGAAACGGTGAAGAAACGAAACTAAAAGAAAATATCGGACAAACCTTAGAAGACGCCAACGCAGAAAACTGCATTGTAATCGATAGACTTGATTCAAACCCTCCTATGGAAGATGGGAGAGATTATTTTTACGAAAATCTGGTGGAAGATGAAAACCCACACTGCGACCCAGAACCGATAGAAGCTGAAGACACAGGATTCTTACTCTACACCAGCGGAACTACTGGAAAACCAAAAGGAATAAAACACTCATGCGGAGCTTACGCAGCACAAGCAGCAATAACCACAAAATGGGTCTTCGACCTACACCAACAAGACGTATTCTTCTCAACCGCAGACATCGGATGGATAACAGGACACAGCTACACAATGTACGGCCCCCTACTGAACGGAGGAACAACCCTATGGTACGAAGGCAGCCCATACCACCCGGAACCCGATAGACTATGGAAAATCATCGAAAAATACGGAGCCAACATCTTCTACACAGCACCCACCGCAATCAGAGCCTTAAGAAAACAAGGAAACGAGTGGATAGAAAAACACGACCTAGAATCACTAAGAATCCTAGGCTCAGTAGGAGAACCAATAGATCCAAACACATGGAACTGGTACTTCGAAAAAGTCGGAGGAAAAAGATGCCCAATCGTCGACACCTACTGGCAAACAGAAACAGGCGGAATACTACTCACATCACTACCCGGAATAGGACCATTCGTACCAGGAGTAGCAGGCCCAGCGCTTCCCGGAATCCAATACGATGTCTTAGATGCTACAGGAGAACCAGTAGAACAAAACGAAAGCGGAAAAATAGTTCAAAAACATCCTTTCGGTCCAGGAATGCTAAGAGGAATATACAACGCACCTGAAAAATACAAACAAGAATACTGGTCAGAATACGGAGACGAAATCTACTTCTCAGGAGACGGAGGACGAAAAACAGAATTAACAATCGAAAACAAACCACTAATTCAAGTCACAGGAAGAATAGACGACCTTCTAGAAGTCTCCGGACACCGACTTGGAACCGCCGAAATAGAAGATGCAATAAGCGAACTTGACGAAATCGTCGAAGTCGCAGTAGTAGGAGAACCACACGATGTGAAAGGAGAAGTCCCAGCCGTATTCGCAGTAACCAAAAAACTCACCGAAACCGAAAAACAAGAAGAAGACCTAGAAAATAAAATCAAACAAAAAGTTCGAGAAAAAGTAGGACCAGTAGCAACCCCAGGAGAAATTTACTTCGTTTCTGACGTGCCAAAAACAGAAAGCGGAAAAGTTATCCGAAGATTCTTAAAAGGCCTAGCCAGAGACGAAGAACTCGGAGATATGACAACAGCAAGTAATCCAGAATGCCTCAAAGAATTAGCAAAAAAAGTAAACTATCAAGGGCCAGAGAAATTTAATTTCTAAACTATTCATGGAAGGGGTAATTCCCTTCTAGATTTTTTAACAAATCAGCCAAAACCGGAAATTCCTCGGTATATGAATCTAACTCCGAACTCACTTCACTCCATATTTCTTTTAATTTTTCTGACTTTTTCCCTTGTCTGAAAAGATAACTAGCCTCCATCAAAATAGACAAACGATCAGCTATAAAAACAAGTTTAGATTCTAAAGTCTCACCCTTTGTATACTCTCGCCAAAGGTCAAGAAGTGACTCTCCAAAAGATAAATCACCTATCAAAGATTCTTCCATAACCGACTCTTCCATTTTCATCTTGGCTTCATCCCCTATCGCTTCAGAACGTTCCTTAGAAAGGTCACCAGTTACCGATTCAGCCCAATCATGTATCACGGACATTTGAATCGCTTTCTCTTTATCTATATCTTTTTCCACCGAATAGGATAATAACAGAGTAATCGTTGCAGTTTCAAAACTATGTTGCGCTACATCTTCCGAATCAGAAGGATCTACTCCGCTCTCTATCCAACCCATCCGAGGAGTTCTTTTTAATGTGTTAATTTTTTCTAAAAACTCGTACAACAATATCACCCATTATCTTATCTTTTTACTCACAATATAAGTTTCAAAGTTTAAATTTCCTAAAAGAAATCAGAAAACTCAAAATATGAAAAATAAAGAAATTTGTTAAAGGTAAAAAACAAAAGGAAGATGGAAGATATAAAAGCATGCCAATAAAACTAATTGGGGGAAAATAACTTGCCTAAGACAGTAATGATTGTCGATGATGACGAAAGCTTCCTCGAACTCGCATCCACCTTCCTAGACTCGGAAGGATACAAAGTAGTCACAGCAACAAGCGGAGAAAAATGTCTAAACAAACTAGAAAAAGTCAACCCTGACCTAATCCTCCTAGACATGATGATGCCAGGGATGGACGGATGGGACACTTACGAAAGAATACACGCAGAAGATCCAGACCAAAAAGTCGTATTCTTATCAGCTCTTGAAAGCGAACCCGATCTAGAATCCACCGGTGTTATAGACTATATTGTAAAAAGAAGACCGTTCACGAAAGATAAATTCATAAAACGAGTAAGAAGAATCATAGGAAGACCCTAAGAACTAACCTCCGAACACTTGAAAGAAATTTCTTTTAAAAATAAAAAAGTAAAAAAATCACCGAATCCCTTCATTAAAATGTCCAACGCCAAGCTCTTGATTTTTTACAGTTTGAACCCGACAATTCTTCTTTAAAACAGTGGTGAGCTTGACAAGAGCTCCAAAGAGATTTTCTTTTCCTTGCAAAACTTCCTTCATCTCCTTCGAATCAATTAAATTTCTCTTCTCAATCCTATCGATTATTTCACTCAATACCTTTTCCCTCGATACTTCAGTTTGATAAATCCCTTGAACAACTATCCCTACGTTCTCCGATGAATCAGGTAACAACTTCACTCTTTCTTCTTCCGTTACCAAACTCACCACATTCTTACTTTCCATCAACGAAAGATTAACCTTGGTCTCTTCACTCGTCAAAATCCTCACTATGATCTCTGCCCAATCAAAACTCCTATCGAAACTCACTGGATATCCACCACTATTTTCATCTTTAAACTAACCCATTTTCCTCTAGGGCGAAGGAGCCTAAATAGCTCCCATTCTGAGAGCATACGTTATCTTCCCGTTCTAAAGCTTTGTCACTTTTGTGTCTTCTAGTGCCGGAGGTACTAGCAGTGTTAATTGTGTGTCGATACCTACTTGAGGCATCAATGTCAGTTTGACTTCCTCGTCCGCTGTTAAATTACTGGGGCCTTCATTTTCGATAATGTCTGTGTTGATCCATATTGATGCTTTGGATCCAGTTTTTCCTAGCATGTAAGTGTCTCCGTCTTGATTGATTTTAACCACGTTATACTCGTTGTCTTGTAATCGGTTCGCATTCCCGTGGTTTTCAGGAGCAATGCCACTGTTCGCAAAATAATGATTTTTGAGCTGTAGTATTCGTGTGACTCCAGAACTCTCGGACATGTATTGTATTGCAACGTCTTTGAAGTTAATTCCTGAGCTTCCTGCTCTTAGCGAGACTACGATTTGTACGTTATCGATTTCGTTTTCGTTTTTTATGTAACCTTTCGTGTCTATGACTTTTAGTCCGTTTGATACTTCTCTGATGGCTTCTTCTCCTGTTTTTCGTGCTTGTTCTCGTAAAGCTCCGCTGGTTCGTATGATTACTCCAGCCGCTACGGAGGCTACCAGAATTAGGGCTATGAAGATAATCAACGTACCGATACCGACAAGACCACGCTCATCGTCAGAAAGACTGTTCGATTGGAAATTTGCTCTCATATCGTTTTCACCCCCATGGACGTGTTTTCCAAAAATCTTTTCATAGTAATTCCTATGGTTAGGCTTTTCTATCCTTAGTAAGGATAAAAAGGATTCTGTCCCTATTATCAAAGTTGATACCATCCTCTTATTTCCAAAAAAACGGTTTAAAACCCCTCATTATCAAAATAGGGTTATAAAAATGCTCATATTAAATATTAGATGATTATTAAAATCGATAATTTCTCCTTGAAAGTAAAATAACAGTAATAAACAAACCATCCAATAGAAATGATGAACAAAAACATTCAAAAACAAAATCCTGAAAATTCTATCAAACAGGAAGCAAACTCAGAATCTCAAAAAACTACCTTAAATTTTAAAACAATTTCAGACTTACTTTTCCCCATCCTATTACTATCATCAATGGCACTCATAGTCGCATTGTCACTAATCGTGATCTTAACAGACTTCCAAACACCACTACCTCCAGAATACTTCATAATAATACTAGGAGCCGCCAACACTATCCTTGTCTTCACAATAATAGATATGTTCAAAGCAGGACCATCAATAATCAAAGGAGGAAGTCAAGAAGTCATATCAAAACATCCCTCCGAGCTTATACCTAGAGTTGAAGACCTTCCAGAAAATTGGAAAATATCCGAAGAAGATGAACTCCCCCCCGAAATAGTAGCTTGGAACAGAGCAGTGAAAGAAAGACCGAAAGAATGGGGGTTTGAAGAAGCTTTTGCTAGAATATTCGCAAAAGGAGAGGCCAAGGTAGTTTTCTCCATCCTAAAATTCTCAACTATAGGAAAAGCGAAAGAGGCTTTCACCGGAATTTATCACGATTGGAAAAACAGAAACACATATCCAGTATCTGCAGGCAAAGAAGCCGTGGGCGTATTTAGTGAATCCGATAATTTCGACGGTACATTAGTGAGAAAAGCAAATATACTCGGTTTTATCCTACTATATGACGAAACAGGAACTACAAGAAGAGCATCAGCGCAACATGCTGAATTTTTGAAAGGAATTTGAGAAACTCCGACTAATTTATCCCCTCATATATAGAATACATCCTTCCAATCATCAAATCTTATATTGGAAGGAATTACTTTCACATAGTTTTTAATAAGAAATATGATAAGCCAGGTAGAAATTCACTCAGGCATCCATAAAGCTCCACCAGGCTCTCCGGTTTGTCGATTTTTTATTTCTTCTAGAATTTCAGCAGCGTTTTTTCCCATTTCGGTTAGATAATATTTTTTCTCATCATCCTTCTCTATTACTCCCCAAGATTCCAGTTTTCTCAAGTGAAAACTCATTTTCGGAGAATCATTAATACCTGTTCTTCTAGCTAATGTCGTAAAGCTAATACCATCTTCCTGCTCCAATTGTGATATTATCCTTCTTCTTAACTGATTAGAAAGCGAATTAGAAATTGTACTGGCCGGCATATCGGATATTAAATATTCTAACTCAGCGATTTCCCCATCTTCCATCTCTTCAGGATGACCTGAAAAAATGAGTATTGCATTATAAGACGATAATTCATCTTCCAACTCCCCTATAAATTTCTTCAGAGAAGAAAGAGAGTTCTCACTTAGCAAATAATCCAGATCCTCAATCAAAATAACAGAATCATTCTCTTCAGCAGCAAAATTTTTTACAAAATCTTGTAATTCTTCAAGTTTTCCAGGATTTATCCTATTTTCCCCTTCTTCATCCGAAAGAACGATATTCTTAACATTATTACTCTCGATATCTATGGATTCTTGAGAAGAAACGACTAAACCCTTCCTATCTCTTTCCACCCAGCTTTCAAAAGCCTCAACTGGAGATTCCCATTCTAACTCAGGCGGAGATACCAAATCCTTCTGTTTTTCCTCAAACTCTAAATCCTCCAAGGCTCCAAGAACGGTAGATTTTATATCCTCAACCTCAAACGGCTTACGCAAGTAGTCTTCTGCGCCCTCCCTCATAGCTTCCACAGCACTATCCACCGACGCATATGCAGTCATCATGATACATTGCGTTTCTGGGCTAATTTCCTGAATCCTTTTCAAAAGCTCTATTCCATCCATTCCAGGCATTTTAATATCACAAAAGGCTATGTCTATCTGGTCATCTTCAAATTCTTCTAATGCTTCCTCCCCTGAAGAAGCCGATATAACCTTATAATCTCTTGACTCAAGGGTAGTTTTTACGGCATCTATTATTGATTGATCATCATCTACGACCAAAATCGTAGGTCTTGCCGAACTTAAGTTATTCTTTTCCTGCATTTTTTAACCATTCTAAATTTTTTTACACATTTTTTTGTTTTTTGTTAATTATATTTTATTCCTTTCCTCTTGTAAAGTTCTTTTCGAATAAAAAGAAAAACAAGAAAATAAGAAAAATAGAGTCTATCAGACTCCTCAAGAAGAAGTCTTAAAATTTTAAAAATTGAAAAGAATTGCTCTATTTTTCTGAGGATTCCTTCTTTTTAGGAAGCTTCACATGGAAAGTGCTACCTTCACCAACGTCGCTTTCGACCCATATTTCTCCGCCATGTAGTTCTACGAAATGTTTTGCCATAGCCAATCCCATACCGAGTCCGCGAGGTTCATCATTAGAATTTTCTTTAACTCGATAGAATTTCTCGAAAATTTTATCTTGTTCCTCTTCTGGAATTCCTATTCCTGTATCTTTTACCTTAAAGTGAACACCATTATTTCTCGCTTGTGAAACCTCTACTTCGATTCTACCATCTTCTGGCGTATATTGGATAGCATTGGAAATTAAATTACTGAAAACTTTTTCCAAGAGACGTGGATCTCCTTCGATAACTGGAACATCTTCGGAAATATCCGTGACGAGTTGATGATTTTTATCATCTATCTCCGGTTCGAAATCTCCAACTATTTCATCAATCATGTCGGGTAAAAATATCGATTCACTAGATAATTTTACTCTATCCGCTTCCATCCTTGATAAATCCAGAGTGTCCTCGACTAATTGATCAATTTTATCGAGCTTCTTTGAAGCCTCTTCCAACTTTTGTTTTTGCTCGGAAGACACTTCTCCTAATTCACCGAGCTTGATGGTTCCTATGTAAGCTCCTACAGGTGTAAGATAAGACCTGAGTTCATGAGCTAAAACATCCATAAACTTAGCTCTCATTTCGTTAGCTCTTCTAAGTTCTTTTGTCTTTCTCGTTAACTTACTTTCCGTCTCTCGCAAGTGCTTGTAGGCTTGTCTCAGTTCCTTTCTCTGATCTCTAAGTCTTTTTTCAGTTTCTTTTTGCTCCGTAACATCCTTAATCACCAGCTGAGTAGCTGGACGTCCCTCATATTCAACCTCGGTGGCATGTAAAGAAAGATATTTTACTTTTCCTTCCTTTGTAATAACTCGATAACTAGAAGTATATGGCAATTTTTCTCTAGGAATCTTGTCTTGAAAAGTAATTTCAAGTTCTTCCTTATCCTCCGGATGCACGAAATGAGAAAATCCTAGTTCATGTAACTCTTCCTTAGAACACTCAAAATTTTTAGCCATCTGGTCATTCAAATAAACTATATCACCGTCTTGAATAATTCCTAGACCAACCTTCGCGAAATCCGCAATGGCCTTATACTTCTCCGAGTCATTTTCATCTTCTTCTTGCTCCGTTCTCTTTTCCATCTTAACTTCCTCCGCCATTCCAAGAAGTGCTGGATTTCCTTCATATGTAATAAACGACAAGCGGTTTTTTAACCAAAATTCTTCGTTGTTTTTCTTCCTACCTTTAACCTTGAATATTTTACCTTCTTTCTCTTCTTTGATCTCTTTTATTCTCTCCTCGATTTCGGATATATAATCAGGATGGATAAGATTTCCGAAACTCTTCCCTAGTAATTCATCTTTTTCAAATCCAAACATGTTTGCAAGCTCTGAATTAGCAAATCTGATTACCAATCCTTCCGGAGTAGGTTGTATAATGAAAACACCGATCAAAGATTCAGCAGCTAATTCATGATAAATTTGCTTAAACTCCTCTAATCTATTTTCCAAATCTTCACGTTCGTGCTTCCAGACAGTACTATCTATACCAGCAGCAACAATCATTCCAATATCACTCTCAGACCTCCTAAATTGTATCAGTTCCCAGACAATGTCGTGTTCTTCACCATCCTCTGCAATCCACGGCATCTCAAGAGAAGAAGGTAATTCCTCAGCTGACCCAGAGAAAACACTCTCTATCCCCTCACCGGCATCAGAAGGAGCCAAATCCCAAAAAGAACGGCCTATTAATTGATCGCTTGAATAACCTGTTGATTTTTCACATTCTTCGTTAACGAAAATAATTTGGCCGTCTGAATTGATGCCAGCTATTAGGATATTGGCTGGGGGTTCATTTTCTTCTATTATCTCCTCTTCTATTGTTTTCATGTTTTTACCTCTTTGTGATTGGGTTGCTTATTTCGATTCTTAGACTTTGGTTCCATTATGAAATTACGCAGTCGTTTGTCTTTATTTCTTTTTGACAGGCTCGATTGTCACTTTTAGTTCGTCGTCTTCAAATTTGAAGGAGACTTCGACTCTGGAAGCATTTGATCTTAGAACGCTCGCTCTTTTTCCTTCTTGAGTTAGCTTTTTCTCTTCATTTACTAGAAGTTCTGCATTTAGTAATTCTCCGGCTCTTCTATAACAGGTTGCTATCGGGATATCCAATTCTTTGCTAAGTTCTCTGACTGTTTTTCCTTCCTCTTGAGTTGCGGATAGGATTCTGATAGAGTAATCATCAGCTAGTGGTCCTATTGTATCATTGACTAACTCTTCTAGTTCCGAGTTTGAAGCTTCTGCGACCTGTGAGATCTCCTTTACTTTGGCATTTTCATCATCTTTTCTGGATTTTTTTGTGTCAAGTAGGTTTTTGGTTTCTCCCAAACACTACACCTCCTTTCCTAGTAAAATAAATTTTACTTATTGTATATAAATCTTTAGTTAATTTAGGTTTAGTAATGAAAAATTTATTTAATTATTCCCGAATTTTAAGGTACCCTCCGAGAAATCAATAAAAAACCCGGGCGATCCTAGAGTAAACTCCACAATATATAGTCAAAAATCACACATCCTTTTAAGTCATCGAATAAACATTAATTTTGTAAATATTATTTTACTAATATTATCTAAACATCAGAAGTAAATATCGTTTTTGATATTTTACTAAATATTTATTAATAAAGACCTGACATAAGGGTTAGTTGGAGTAAAAACAGGATGAAAGAATACCTGCTAATAGGTGTTATAATTGGCATCCCTACTTGATAACCTATTGGAAAGAGTTTCGGGAGCCGAAAAAGAAGAAGAAATTGAGGAGGATGAATTAACCTTGGAAGAAGTTCCTGAAAGTGGCGATGAAGACTTATCAGAAGAATTCGAACTAGAACTAGAAGAGCCAGAAGAAGAGGAAGAAACACTAGAAACTGAAGAAGAACTAGAAACTGGAGAAGAACTAGAAACAGCAGCGGAACCTACACCCAGCGAATCAACAGGCGGACAAGACTCATCTTTCGACGAAAGCGGAGGTATTGACGAAGGAGAAATAAGAGAACTAGAAGACGAACTAGACGACCTATCGTCGAGAATCTCAAAGTTAGAAAGACAAAAAAGAGAAATGAGTGAACAAATATCCGAAGTAGGAAATCGTGCACAAAAATTATTCAAAGTCTACGAAATACTATTCCGCGGACTTAACCCTTACGACGAAGACGTCGAAGAAATAGACAAAGATATGCTTGGCGAAGACGTCTTCGAAATATTCAAAGAACTGACCGGAGAAAAAGCTGAAAAAGCTGTCCCACCACAAGCAATGAAGAAACTGGAACAGCGAATCGAAAGACTTGAATCAGAAGGCGTTAAAGGTGGCGCAGCAGAACCTGAAAGGATAAATGAACTGGAAAATAGGATAGATGAATTAGAAGAAGCAATGGAAACGGAAGTAGTAGAAGAAGTTTCTGGTCTTGAAAGCGAATACGAAGAAGCGCTCGAAGAACCTGCAGAAGAACCTGCGGAAGAACCTAAAAGGGAGATCCCAGCACCGAAATGGGAAGTTGGAGAAACCGTATATACCCCTGAAGATCAGAAAGTAAAAGTAACAGATAGAGACTGGGATTCATCCGAAGAAGAATGGGTTTACAACTGCGAAACCATGGAAGGTGGTTTTTAATGACAGAATACTTAGAATCTGAACTTGCTGAATCACCAGCTAAAAAAATTAAAGAAACTGAAGAGGATCTATCCCATCTAGAAAAACCATATCTTAGAGTTTCAGACATGGAAGGAGGTCCGCAAAAAGAAGTACTTACTCTAGAATGGATGGACTTCCTGCTGTCAAAAACTAATCTAGAAGGAGTTTTAGACGCATTCTCATACTATATAGAAATGGGATGGATAGGAAGAAGAGTAAGAAGCCAACTAATGTCTTACACACGGTATTTCTTCAAATCGACAGACGAAAAGCCAGTTTCAGAAATAAAAATGGGTGAGAAAAGCTATAAAGTAGGTGACAGTGAGTCCGAAGAATCTCAATCGGAAAAACAAGAAAGCAAAGAAACCGGAGAATTATCCCTACAAGACCACATGCGCTCTCTAGGATATATACTACAACTTTCAGACAGAGCTGACGAAGAAGTTCGCCAGGAAATAATGGAAAAAGTAAAAAAATAACATTAAAAGCCTTAATTTAGAAACGGGGAACAGTAAAGGCACTCTTCTTCTTTCTAACCTTTTATTTTCTCCTCTCTCAACTTTGATATTTTCGTCGCACTTTTTATTAAATAAAATCGACTGAAATTGAAACAAATTAATCAATAGAGGTGGTCAGTTGACTGACCGGAAAAAATACAGAGCTAAAAACAAACATGGTAGGTGGGCAGGTGGATGAAAAAGGATATGGTTCCATCATAGGAACTGCGGCGCTTGTGTTAGCTCTGCTGTTTTCCCTTAGTGTTTTCGCCAGTTCTTTCGAAAAGTCTTACGATCAATACACAAACGCAAGAAATGAGCAAAACACAAAGATGATATTCAAGGTACAAACGGATTTGAGGATTGAGAATGTGAAAAGTAATGGTGATAATTTGGTAGTAACGGTAAAAAATACGGGATCTACCCAGCTAAATAAAGTTTATACCGATCTGATTATAGATGGTACTTTTTATCCTAAAGATAATATTAAGAAAATTGTCGACAACAATCAAGATACCAAGATTTGGTTTCCTGGAGAAAATTTAGAACTCACGACCGACAATATATTCAACTTCGTAAATACAGCGGCATCCCGAGTTAAAGTGGTTTCTGAGTATGGTATTTCCGATTATGAAGACATAGAGGGGGTTTTAGATGGCTGACGCTTCTATATCTCAACTGATAGTGCTCGTGGTTTCTCTCAGTATAGCAGTTACGGTTGGAGGTATGGTTATGCAGAGTGCAGGAATGATTTCTGGTTCTATCGAAAAGCAAGGTTCTGCAGTTTCTAGACAAATTGAAACTGATATTGAAATCATAAATGATCCCGAATATATGACAGAGAATATAGATTCAGATAATGTCCTTGTCCTTTATGTAAAAAATATTGGATCGAGATCAATTCCTAAGGATAAAAGTATTATAGATATCTTTGTTGACGGAAGATATCTAAGTGGTGAGAATATCGAGAATTTAATAGTAGTGAATGGAGATTCTTGGGCACCTTCTAGGGTTTTAAAGATTATAACGAATTATCCCGAGTCATATTTAGAGAATTTACACGGAACAGATCATAGTGTCAAAGTAATGGTGTATAATAATGAAGATACTCTTAAATTTAGAACAAGTTAGGAGGGAAAAAATAAATGCCTAAAGAGAGATTATACCCACTCGGACTAGAGGAAAGGGACAGTTTAAACCGAAAACTAGGCGGAGGAATACCAGTAGGAAGCATAGTACTGTTAGAAGGTGAAGACGGATCAGGAAAAAGCGCATTTTCACAAAGATTCACCTACGGACTATGCGACACCGGAACCACAGTCTGCTACCTAACCCATGAGCTAGACCTAATGGGATTCCTAGACCAAATGTCTTCACTAGAATACGATATGGAAAGCCATCTTCTCTCAAACAAGCTGGCTTTCTTAGGTGTTTCTTTCCGCCAAGAGGATGAATACGTAGAAAAATTGATCAACGCTGAAAAAATGTGGAACGGAGAAGTAACAATATTAGATGGTTTCAATCATCTTCTCAGAAATGACGTCGAATTCAAAGAATTAAAAGAAAAAAATCGCGAGAAGGACATCTCGTCAAAAATTGTGTCCTTCCTTAAAAAACTAACTCGTTCCGAAAAAACAGTGATAATAACTCTTGATCACACAGATCTCAGCGAAGAAACTCTATCCCCCATAAGGTCAGTAGCCGATGTATATCTCCAACTGCAAACTGTAAAAGTTGGAGGAGAATTGCAGAAAACCATGGACGTAAAAAGATTTTCAGGAATGGGCAAGCAAGTCGGAGATTCAATAGGGTATTCAGTAAAAGCAGGCGCTGGCATAGTCATAGAATCAAGAGGAGTAGTTTAGGGGATTATGAAATGGCAACTGCAAAACAACAAGAAGCGGGCGAAGGAAAAGTCCGCAAAGCCAGAATTTCTAAAGACTTGAAAAAACTAGCGAATAAGTACAAGCATCTGAAGAACCATCTGATAAAATACAAGAAAGAAACAGGGAAAATGCCCGAATTAGTAGATTATCCTGATAATAACGTAAAGGTCAGAGACTATGAAGAAAAAGATGATATACTCTATCAGACCGACGACATTATCTTCGCTCATTTAAGTAAAGGCGACAGGAATACCGGCAATATGTACTACGTAATAGAGCCTTTTCTAACAGAAGAAGAAAAAGAACTCTATGATCAAATAGAAAATGAAGTTTTTGAAAACTCACTAACAGCTTCTATGAAGGAAGAAGGTGCAGCATCTGAAGAGGGCTTAGAAGAAACATATGAGAATATAGTTTCAGTAGGGGAAAAAGAATCGGGAATCCTAAATAAATTTAATCTAAACGGTTCCAAATTTAAGGTTCCTCAAGAAATCTATGATAAAATGCTCTACCTACTAAAGAGAAATATTGTAAGTATGGGGCCTCTCGACCCACTTCTTAAAGACAGAACAAACGAAGACATCCATGTCGTTAGTTCTGACGAAGTTCATATTAACAATAAAATTTTCGGGATGATGGAAAGTAATATTGATTTGGGAACTGAAGAAGAATACAAACGCTGGCTAAAATCAATGTCCGAAAGAGTTGGAAGTCCTGTCAGCCAGGGCAATCCTATTGTCGACACTTCACTTCCAGATGGATCTCGTTTGAATATAATATTCCCCGATGATGTATCAATAGAAGGTCCTACACTAACTATACGTCAATTCGAAGAGATACCACCCTCCGTATTTCAAATCGTAAAATGGGGGACAATGAGTCCTGAATTAGCAGCTTACTTGTGGCTTTGTGTCGAAACAAATATGAGTATGACTATAGCTGGTGAAACAGCAGCTGGGAAAACTACAACTCTTAACGCAGCAACCACGTTCATACCAAAAGATAACAAAATAGTTTCAGCTGAAGAAACCTTAGAACTAAAAATTCCGCACGAGGCTTGGCAAAGACTCAAAACGAGAGAGGGGGATAGTGAAGCCCAAGATGTTGATCTTTTCGATCTAGTTATAGCTTCATTAAGAGCTCGACCGGATAATCTTATAATTGGGGAGGTTAGGGGTAAAGAGGCATTCAATGTTTTCCAGGCTATGCAGACTGGACATCCTACTATGTTCACTTTCCATGCCGGTAATATTGTGGCGCTTGTTCATCGTTTTACTGGTGAACCTTTGAATGTCCCTGAAGCTTTTCTTGGGAATTTGAATGTCGCAATGTTTCAAAACTTTATCAAAAGGCAAGGGAAAGAGTTGAGGAGAATCACTTCAGTTAGAGAAATAGAAGGTTTTTCGAAACAAATGGGAGGACTCGTTACAAGACAAGTATTTGACTGGGATCCTGTCCGAGATATAACTAGATTCCTAGGTAGAAATAATTCATTTGTTTTAGAGGAAAAAGTAGCAGAATCAATGGGTTATTCCGACCCTAGAAAAATATATGACGAACTCGACACGAGAGCCGACGTGATAAGAAAAGCACTGGCGAAAAATCTTGTAGGATATGATGAAGCAATAAAAGTAATCAATACCTACCAAAGCGGCGGCATAGACGAATTAAGCAAAAAATTTGACTTCACCTTTTAGGAGGTGAGAGAATGGAAAAAGGAAACAAAAACAAAGCAAACCAAACCGCTTCAAAATCAAAAGAAAAAGAATACGAACTTAGTGAAGAAGCAAAAATAGGTCCTGACGAAAAGAAACACATAAAGAAAATCGGAGAAACAAGAGCGATAGTTTCCAAGGATCCTAAATTCAAAGAGGACGAAGATGAAGAAACTGAGTATTCAGAAGAGAGAAAAACTCCTGGAAAAGATCAAACTGATCAAAAAGAAATACCCAAACCTGAAAAAACCGAAGATTCCTTGCCCTCAAAAGAAGAAAATGAAAAACAACCCAAACTCAAGAAAAAAGAAGATTCCATTCAACCAACAGAAGAAAACGAAGGGGAGAAAAAACAAAAAACAATAGCCGAAGAAAGCGAAGAATCCGTTCTAACAAAAGAAGAAAATAGAAAAGAGCCCAAAACACAAAAAAGCAGAGATTCTAGCCTTCCGACGAGAGAAAAGAAAAAACAAAACACAAAACACCCCGCCAAGAGCGAAATTAAACAAAAAGGTAGCAGTGACATAAATCTCACTGTCAAAAAATTAGTTAACTTACTTGCTTCTTACGGAGTCCCCCTAGATAAACCAGTGAGAAACCTAATTCGCGAAATTAAGAAAAAGGGTAGCAGTGACATAAATCTCACTGTCAAAAAATTAGTTAACTTACTTGCTTCTTACGGAGTCCCCCTAGATAAACCAGTGAGAAACCTAATTCGCGAAATTAAACAAAAAGGGAAATTACACATCCAAAAGGAGTTGGAAGAATGATAAGAGGTGATTTAGAATGAGCACGGCTAGATCGGACGGAAGAAGTATTCTAAGAGAGGGATTGCTAGGAAAAAGTACGGTTGATAAAGAGTTAAAGGAATTAGCTGATAAATATTCTCATCTTAAACAACATTTAGCGGAATTTAAAAAAGAATATGGAGTTTATCCGGAACTTGTGGAGAAGCCTGAAACTCATAGTATCTCTGAAATAAGTAAAGCAAACGCGATTTATAACACTGAAGGTCCTTTGTTTTCTCATGTTTATGCTAAGCCCGAAGATACTAACAGATACTTTGTTGTGGAACCAAATCTCGATGAGGAGGAAACACAGCTTTACCAGAATATCAGAGAGAGAATTGTAGCAAATGCGGATGAATTTCCTCCTGTTGAAAAAGAAGAAGAATATGAAAAAAGATTGGAAGAAATCTATGAGAGAATAGTTGAGAAAGGGGAGAGCGAAGGAGGAATACTTGACAAACTAAGTAATAGCGATAAAGAATTCCAAATCTCACCAGCGTTATACGAAAAAATCTTATATAAGCTTAAAAGAGACATTGCCGGCCTAGGACCGTTGGAGCCTTTGCTGAAGGATATGACTAATGAAGATATCCATATTGTAGGTCCAAATAGGGTTTATGTTTTTAATAAACGTTTCAGGTTGATGCGGACTAATATTGAGTTTGGGGACGAAGAAGAATATAAAGAATTGTTAAACATTTTAGCAAAAAGAGTCGGAGATAGAGTTAGTGATAAAAATCCAATTCTAGACTCTGTTTTGCCAGATAGTTCAAGACTTAACATCATTTATCCTGACGACGTGTCTGTTCGAGGGCCGAGCGTAACTATTCGACAGTTCGAAGAAACTCCTCCATCTATTTTTGAAATTGTAAAATGGGGGACTATGAGTGCTGAACTGGCTGCTTATCTCTGGTTATGTTTGGAAAGTAATGTTTCTGGATGTATTGCTGGGGAAACAGCTGCAGGGAAAACTACGACGTTGAATGCAATATCTGCTTTTATCCGAGGGGGGTCCAAAATTTACACTGCTGAGGAAACACCTGAATTGAAAATTCCTCATAAAGCATGGCAGAGGCTCATAGCGAGAGAAAGTAGTAGCGAAAGTGGAGGGGAGGTTTCTGTTTTCGATCTGGTGAAAGCATCGTTAAGGTCAAGACCCGATTATATTTTGATTGGGGAGGTCAGAGGAAAAGAGGCTTTCAACGTTTTCCAAGCTATGCAGACGGGTCATCCTACCTTGTTCACCTTCCATGCTGGTAATATTGTAGCGTTAATTCATCGTTTCACAGGGGATCCTCTAAATGTTCCGGAGACTTTCTTCGGTAATCTGAATATTTGTGTGTTTCAAAACTTTATCAAAACGGAAAATAAAGAGTTGAGAAGAGTCACTGAAGTTAGAGAAATTGAGGGTTATTCGGATGAGGCTGGCGGAATCCTCACGAGACAAGTTTTCAGTAGAGATCCTGCGAAAGATAAGCTTACCTTTACTGGGGAGAATAACTCGTATATTCTCGAAACTAAAGTAGCAACCACCCTTGGTTATGAAGATCCTCGAGACATTTATGAAGAGATAGATAAGAGAGCTTGGGTAATCAAGAAAGCCATCACCAAAAACATTTTGGACTATCATGAAGTCGTCGACGTAATAAGAGCTTATCAACGTGAAGGAGAAGAAGGATTACCATTCTCAATTTAGTGATTAGAAATGCCTGAAGAAGACAGAAGGAACTGGAGAAGAGCATACAAATTAATGGGTTACTCTCTAGGCGAGTACTTATCAAAACTAATAATACCCTTCCTCGCCATGGGAATAGTCGCAATAATAATATCAATCCTTTTCTCTGACCTCCTCGGACCTACGAAATATTTACTTTATGTGATGAGTGTTTTCTTCCCTGTAATCGGGATTTTTTATCCTAAAATCTGGGCGGATAACAGAAAGAGAGAAATTGAGCAAAATATTCACTTGTTTATCACGCATGCTGGTGTTTTGGCAACTGCCGACATTAGTAGGCTTGAAATTTTTAGATCATTAGCGAACCAAGAGGATAAATACGGGGCGCTAGCTGAAGAAATCGGAAAAGTAGTAGAATTGGTGGATACGTGGAACAGAAGTCTGGAGGAGGCTTGCCATTACATCTCAGAGCGAACCCCAAGCGAAATACTTGCCGACTTTCTGGACAGGCTCGGAAGAACCGCCACAGCCGGAGAAGATGTAAGAGACTTTCTACTCGATGAACAAGAAGTCGTGATTTCCGATTATGAAGCTATGTATGAAGACTCAATAACAGGTCTTCAAGACTATCGAGACTTATTCATCTCAATGATAATCGGAATAGTGTTCATCATACTATTCAGTCTAATAGTCCCGTTCCTCACCGGCTTAAACCCACTCCTCCTAGTAGGTGCCTCAGCAGGAATTTTCGCAGCAGCAGAAATCGGATTCATCCTCGCTACAAAAGTTACAGTCCCAGAGGATCCGATTTGGACGGAAGCAAAAGGAAAAACCGACCGTTTTGATTACCTAGGACGAGCACAAATCATCTCAATAATACTATTTTTCGGCCTTAGCGGTTTTGTTGTGGGTCAAATATTTTTCGAGATAATACCTCAATTATCTTTGCCAATCTCGTTTTGGTTAGCAATACCTCTTACACCGTTGGCGATTCCTGGACTGTTAACCTGGCAAGAGGAAAACAAAATCCAGAGAAGAGATAATAACTATCCCGGTTTTATACGAACACTTTCAACATCAGCGTCGGCCAGAGATGCAAATACTGTAAATGTTTTGGAAACGCTTAAGGACAAGGATTTCGGAGCTCTCACCTCCAATATAAAGGATTTGTATAAAAGGTTGAGAATGAGAGCTGAAGAAAAACTAGCTTGGGACTTCTTCTCAGCGGACACGGGTAGTTATCTTATCTCCAGGTTTAATGATATGTATTTCGAAGGGACTACCGAAGGGGGTGAACCCAAAAAAATGGGGGACATAGTTACCGAAAACTTCAAACGAATCTCCAGACTTCGGCAAAGAAGAGACGGGTTTGGAAACGGACTAACCGGTGTTCTTTATACAATAACGATAGCCGCTGTCGCTACGATCTTCATAGGGTTCAAATTCGGAGAAGAAATGATAAGAATGGTATTATCACTAGTACAACCCGGTCAAATCGCCGGAGCATTTCACACACAAGTTTACGATCTACCTGCGATAAACTTCCTCTTAGTAATAATAATATTCACGAACGCATTCCTAGCATCTTATTACATAACCTCAATAAGGGGTGGGAACGAAGTCGGATCCTACGCACATGTCGTTTTTCTATCATGGGTGGGAGTAATAGTAGCATATTTAGTGAAAGATGTATTGGGTGGATTCTTACTACTCTAAAACTTCAGAACCGTATTAAAAATTAGATTTTGATGGAGATTTTCTTTATAGTTTCCCGATACCATATTAATCCATCTGAATTAATAGTCAATTTTAGTCCATCTGCCTGCACATCATATCCTTCTTGTGTAAGTTCGTCTTTTCTAACTTCCAGATAGTTTTCCCAAGCTTCCGTCGTCTTACGATGTGTGTATTTTGAAAAATTTTCTTCAACTTTAGAAACTATTCTAATTGGTTTATTAATATAGTCTTCACAGGTAATTTCCACTTTGTAAGAACCGGAACCACTAACGGTCGAATCATCTCCTTGAATCTGGATCTTACTTACCTTAACAAAAATATTATTTCCAGTCAAATTCTCAATATATATTAATGTAGGACTGGACCTCATCCAAGAATTATTTTCACTTACGACTACCGCACCGCTTTCATAAATATAAGTCTGGTCAGAATAGAAAAAGTTGTTAGCAGCAAACTCCAAATACCCATAATCTATATCTTTAGATGAGAGAACCCCACCGCTCTTAGAATAACTCACAAGAGGAGGTATTTCAGCTGCCATACTTATATTAAAAGATCTCGTCTCCCCCTCCGAAATTCGCTCAACTTCAGTTTGAATATCTATAAAACTATTAGCTATTTCTTGCATATGATCGGCTTCAGAAGAATATACACTCACTCGAGAATATGCCGGATATATAGCAGCAAACGCAGCAAGGATGATGGATATAACAAGTAATGTACCCACCACGACCGAAATTCCACGATCATCCCTTAATATTTGCATTCTTATAACTTCCAAAAACTTAATCACAAATATAAACTTTCACATTAGAGTTCTAACTCTTTCAAGTTCTATACCTGAAGAGGTGCGATCCACTCTAAATGGTTCATTAAGATCTGAAGGAACCCCTTGACATTTTCTAACATGCATAATATTTTGCCTTTTTCTTAACTCCTTCCCGCTAGTTTCAAATTCAAAAACTCCATCCGAACTAGAAATTACCGATTCTTCCAAATCACGAGATGCAATATCTCTAGTAAGAGGAGCGAATATAACTCCATTTTGTTTCCTACATAACCTCTGAATAAATTGAAGAAATGCAGTTATATCAGTTTCAATATCCCCTTCAAAAATCCTAACCATATCTGTAAAATAATGTAAAAAAACCAGATTTGAATCCAGATTCTCCTGAAGAAATTCTATTAATTTAGAAATAACTTTTTTTCTTCTCTCCAAACTTTCTCCAGTCTCACCACTGGAGGGAGTCATCCACCCTGGTAAGTCCGACACAGGTTCAGCCATCTTAAAAATTTTAAAAGAAACATTATTTGAAAACTTATCATAAAACTCTTCAGAGAAAGTACCTTTAACATTTCGTAATATATCTTCCCTATTTCCTTCAAAAACAGTATACCAAATCTTTCGTGGTAGAACAAGACCATCCAAATTTTGAGCCATACTCGGGTCTTGTTCAATTGTTATACAATTATATGCGATCGTATGAGCAAACTCACTTTTTCTAGTTCCTGTTTTCCCGTAAAGCAAATTAAAAGACCCTCTAGGAACTCCACCTCCCATCTCCTTATCTAAAACATTCATGCCAGTCGGCATTCTTTTCATTTTTTCTCAACTCAAATCGTTCGAAATTATATTCTTCCCAAACTAAATGATTATCAATGATAAACTTAAAATTTTGACTGATTTTACTGAAAAATAAAAGATTAAAAACATCGAAAAAGTAAATATCAAGAATGATAATCACTTTTGATAAAAATATAAACATTTTTAGCCCTTTTTTTAAAAAATAAGTACAGAAAAGGTTATTTTGTTTACAAAAACTGATAATCAGAACATGATAATAGTATAGAAGCCTTTTTAGTATTTTTATCGCAGAAATAGACTATGAAATGAGAACTAACGGAGGTGAGATGAAAGCATGCAAACAACTACAGAAGCAAAAAGCTTTACCGACGATGAGCGTGGGCTTGTCGGTATCGGTACGTTGATTATCTTCATAGCCCTAATTCTGGTAGCCTCCGTAGCGGCTGGAGTAATCATACGAACCAGCGGAGCTTTACGAGAACAAGCACGAAAAACAGGAGAAGAAGCCATCAGAGAAGTATCAAACGGACTAAAAGTCATAGACACGAAAGGTTACATAAAAAACGAAAACGAAATCGATAACGTACAAATCGTAGTCTCGCTAAGAGCAGGAAGCTCAGGAGTTAACTTCAATGAAGTTGCAATACAATACATGTCCGAAGAGTCTGGAGTCACACGAATACTACAGCTCAAAGACGCTTATACGAGCGGAGTCGGCATCCAACCTGGAGACCACGGGAATGCGAACCTGTTACAAGACAATGAGTATAACGTGGTTAAATTCAATCAAGAAGGAGACTCTTACATGCTAGGAAAAACTGGATCCAAAGCATCCATATGGATCAACACAGAGAATATCGAAGATGAAAAGGGAAATAATTTAACAGCGGACGAGGAAGTCAAACTGACATTGATGCCTCAAGTAGGTATTGATACACAATTAACACTGCTAGTACCTCCGGCACTAGAAGACACACAAGTGACAAAGCTTTAAACTCCGTTATTTGGAATTTTTTTATTTTTTTAGGGGGGGTAAAAATCCCCCGCTCACCTTCTTTTATTGAGTTTAAGACTTTATTTTTGTTTTAAAGTAAATTTTATAATTTTTTAGTACCTTAATTTGTTTTTGATATTTTTTAGGGATTTTTTTTCATATTATTAGTTATTATGATTTTCAATAATCTTAACGAGGCTTTTTTAAGATAAAATTTCTAGAATAAGAGATTGACAGAGGAAAAATATGGGGAAAACTGATGACCCGGAGGGAAACGTGGAAATGAGTGAATTATCTCTTGAAGGTGAAAGAAATCCCAAAGTGAAAAATGAAAAAATTTCCTGGTCGGAAGTTATGATCGGGAACATGATAATGTCTGAAACAGATTTTGGTTTAACTCTGGATATTCAAGAAACTTCAATAAAAATGTCTTCCGGAGACTTAGAAGAAACCTTAGAGTTTATAGTAACATCCCCCGAAAAAGTGAAAATCTTAGTGGACGGATCAACCCAAGCCGACATACCAAGCATCGAAGTTTTGAAAGAAATAGGAAAAAAAATAGAAGAAAAAAACATCGCATCAGAAAAAATAATAAGAGAAATGTTGAGGGGAAAAGATGAAAACTTTTTCACCAAATTTACGACCCTGGTAACACTACTAAAACTAACTTTCCTACTAAGACAAAAAGCTAACAAAACCACATCTTCACAAACCGCACGTAAAAATGATCGGGAGAAAAAAGGAGATTCCCAAATAGGACCATATTTCTAAACATTTGAGGTTGAGTAAAGTTGCTTAATCTAAGATTGGGAAAACTAGTCTGTTATCATTCTTGGTATTTGCATCGGTACTTTTTATTTTTCAACCGCGGACAAAATATAAACAGCCTAAAGATAACCAAC
The DNA here is from genome assembly GCA_964608515.1 of Hadarchaeota archaeon (SeqCode). Taxonomy (GTDB): domain Archaea; phylum Hadarchaeota; class Hadarchaeia; order Hadarchaeales; family JAGGTB01; genus CAYLJV01. The sequence goes on along the minus strand of CAZSNS010000001.1, from coordinate 56,644 downwards.
CAGAGCTTATCTGGGGGCTTAAATAAAGGAGGGAATCAATCAATTGAATAAATCTCCCCCAGCAAAACTGACAGTCGTCATAACCCTAGTCATACTTATAATTTTATCACTTCAGATCCCCGTTGCCTTAGCGGGGAGTCCGCACGCTGAAATTGACAAGGATACTTATTATGTTAGTGAAGGTGAAAATCCTGATAAAATCGATGAGACAGTAACGCTCTCCGGGACAGGATCTGAAAATTACGTGGAAGATGGGATTGTTTGGAAAATCGACGGGGAGGATTATGGTTCTGATTTAGATGGAGAAAGTACTCTAACACCAACCTTTCTTCCCCCTAAAGAGGTTGATGGAAACAGAGAAGTAACTGTAAAATTGAAAGTTTGGAATGAAAACGATGTGATGGATGAGGATAAAACCACCGTTAAAATAAAAGACGAGCTTTTATCTCGCCCTAATGGACCTTATGAGGTTGTGGAAGGAGATAATGTTACGTTATATGGAGAGGATAGTAGCGGAGGAGGAAATGGGCTTGAATATACTTGGACTTTTAAAGAGAAAAACTTTTCTAAGGAAGCGGGGTCCGATAATGTTCAATTTTCTAGCAAGAGTGAAACGAATCCTAAATTACAAGCTCCAATGGTTACAGAGGATGGAAATGTAAAAGTTAGACTCGTCGTAGATAATGGAACACATGTGGACTCGGAAACTACAAAAGTCGAAATAAAAGATCAGTTGGTAGCTAAACCTGATGTTGCTGATTCTATGGGTGAAAATGAAAATATTCTGTTAAAGGGAGGTGAAAGTAGTGGTGCTGATGGTGGTGAAATCGATAATTATTTCTGGACGAGAGCATATGACCCTACGGACAATGCGGACATTGATATGGCGGATAAGGAAAACGCTAGGTTTTTTGCCCCCGAAGAGGTGAATGAAGACAAGACAATCAAGGTCAGACTGCGTGTTTCTCAAGATGGTGAATCGGATAGTGAAATTGTCAAAATAAAGGTGAGGGACAAGCTCCAAGCCAGGCCAGATGGTCCGTATAGAGTGGTGGAGGGTGGAAGTGTTCCTCTTGATGGGGCAGATAGTAGCGGTTATATTGATAATTATGAATGGGGTATAACGGATGATCCGACTGGAGGGGCTCGGTTAGTGGAAGCAGATACTGACACTCCTACTTTTCTGGCGGAAGGTAGCGTCAAAACCTCGCAACGGGTAACTGTAGAGTTGACAGTTTCGGATGAAAACGATAAAGCTCACTCAAAAGCCACAGAAGTAAAGGTTAAAAATAGGGTAGTCGCCGAACCTGACGGTCCTTATAAAGTGGTTGAAAATCAGAGTATTTCTCTTGATGGAACAAATAGTGAGGGGGATGATCTAAGTTTTAAGTGGAAAATTATCGAAGACCCCACGGGAGAAGCGTACTTAACTAGTGATAATTCCCCTACTCCAGCATTTCACGCTCTAGACGGATTAGAAAACGACAAAACAGTGGAGTTAAAATTAACTGTTACCGATGGGGAGAATGATAGTAGTTCAGAGACTTTCGAAGTAATAATAAAAGATGCTCTCGTCGCTAGACCCAACGGTCCTTATGAGGTTTTGGAAGATCAGAGTCTAACTCTTGACGGAACTCAAAGCAGTGGAGATATAAAAAGATATAATTGGAGTATTACAGAAGATCCTACAAACGAAGCGAAATTAACCAAAGAAAATAGTATAAATTGCAAATTCCACGCCCCTGAACAAGTGAATAATCCTGTAACAGTTAAAGTTAAGCTAAAAGTTTCAAATGACTCAATTCCCGATTCAGATTACAAGACAACAAATGTAAAAGTTATCCCACCTACAAGACCGCCACTCCCACCGGAAAATCTCGAAACGGAAGGGGTGGAAAATCCATCAAGTGTCAAAGTTCCAAAACCGACTTTATCTTCAAAATATGTTGTTCCGAATGATACCTCAGCAAGTAGGATACAAATCCAAGTGGGCACAAGTGAAAATGGTGCTGAAATGTGGGATTATACCGAGCAAAACATATCAGTAACGCCTGACGATAGGTACGAAATAGTATACGGCGGAGACAGTCTTGAAGCCGAACAGACCTACCATTGGCGGACGAGATACTACGCCAACGACACTTGGGGAAGCTGGTCTACCGAAACAGCCCAGTTCACGATGGGCACATTAACACAACTCATCAACAACGGAGTAGAAGCAGAACAAACAAACGCCTTAGCAAATATGATTCTCCAAGCTGACGCAGAAGAAGCAGCAACTAGTCTAGCAGATGCTGATATCAACCCCGCCGCAAGAGTAATGGAGGAAGCAGTGACAATTAACAGCCCCTTGGCTGGGGAAATACTTACAGCTATGAACATTCCAACAAGAGTGGACATCATTTTAGAAGTTTCAGGATTACCGGAAACCCCCGCAAAAGCCGCGGATTTACTCAGCTCAATGACTACAGAAGAAACCGTGAGAACGGTAAGAGCTCTAATAACACAAGAAAAATTTGAAGAACTGGACGAAATTTTCAAAAAACTATCAAGCACAACTAAAGACGAAATATTCGAATCAGAAACTCTAAAAGAAGACGAGAAAAACGAACTTTATTCAAATCTTTCCGATGAAGCAAAAGAAAACATGACATACAAAGAGGGAACAGGGCTTAATTGGTTCCTTATTGGAGGAATAGCAGCAGGGGCTATAGCCGTTGTTTTCGCTCTGTTAATATTTACCGGCTGGTTAGAACTCGGCGGCGGAAGCGAAGCGAAAAAGGAAAGAAGTACTAAGGGAGGTAAAAAAATGGATAGGAAGAAGAAATGGGCTACCACTATTAAAAAGTTCTTAAAATCAGGGAAAAAACAGGCAGGGATAAAGACGAAAATGCCTCTCAGACAAGCTATGAAATCCGTTAGGTCTACGATTAGAGAACTGGGTGGGGAGAATGTAGTCGGGGTAAAGGAGAAGGATGGAAAGCTTTACCTTGTCAGAAAATCTTAGAAAATCTGGAGAATATGTATTTGTTGGACGACTTTTACAAAAACTTAACAGAAAAAGAGCAGGTATCATTGAAGGACGGTAAATAAGCTGATAATTTAAAAATTATGTTTAAGAGAGGTGAAAATATTGTTCTTGGAAGGAAATAAAGCACTGATTTTACTTATGGGACTGGTCTTGGGTATCATTCTCATAGGTGGAATTTTTATTTTTAATACTAGACCTCGAGCCGATATTCAACTTACGTCAGAGGGAAAAGCGATTAAAATGGCCCACAATGGAGGAGACGATCTTGTTTGGAAAGAGTTGAGAATCTCTGTCACCGAAGGCAGAGACAGCGCAACTTCTTTTATAAACCCCACAACATCGAATAATAAGTTAGGGAAAGACAATCAGGCTTTGAGCGATCAAGATCCGAACGACGAGTTTACGCGAGCGGAAGAGGTAAAAATTTATCGGACTTCGGACAATGGAGTCGAGCTAGAACCTAGAAAATATTATCATTTGGTTTTGAAATATAAATCCACTACTAATACTATAATTACTGACAAGAATATTTTGATGAGACCCGAATATGAGTAAAACTATTATTTAATCCCTTATCTTGCAAATTCCACTTGTCTAGTTTTTATAGATTTACAGAAGTCATTCAGGTCTTGAAAGAATTAATTGTTTTTGAGTGTAAAAAGAATTAGAAAAGGTTTACAATGCAAAAGATGTATATGAGTACTAAAGGTTTATATCGCGTTTTAGGAACTGATAAGAAATGGTATTCTCCAGGCAACGGGGACAAGTAGCTGTTACAGCTGCGCTTGTCGCTATAAGTATAGCTATTCTTTTTTTCATAACTTGGTATCCCAATTACATGGAATCGGAAATTCACAAATCCGAGGGAGAAACGATGGAGGAAGTTTCCGAACGTTTCACACAAATACAAAATAGTATCGAAAACTTGACCGAAGGAGAATCAGTAGGCACATCCATACCCATGTACAGTAAGACCGGGCCTTTAGTGCCCGGAGCCAAAGGATCCGGCAGGATTTTAATAGACCCACAACTGAGGAGAAAAGATGTATCATGGATTCAAGAAAACTGGATAATTAAAACAGGTATCCCCTCACAAATAGTAAAACCTCCAGAAAAACCTGAAAATTATACCTTCGGTGAAAACGAAGCCACTGGCAGTGTAATTTTGGAAAACGGAATCAGACCCGACCCAGACAACCTTGACGAAAATAAGACTAGGTTAATAAAAGGTGAAAACCTTACCAGTACAAATTATCTAGATTCTAACGATGGAAATTATTACGAAGTCGTACCGGATTATATTTCAGAAAATACGGATTATCCGGTAAGTTTAGAACCCGACCCCCTAATCACCGGACTCAAACAATTAGGAGACCCCGGCACAACAAACTACGAAAACGCCCAAACCCCAAACGGAGTTTACGAAAACATTAGCGAAAACACAATCCCTCCAAAATTCAGATACGTACAAGACGAAACAATCCACGAGGGAAACACAAAAAACTTCCCCAACGCCCAAGCAGACAACAACGCATACGAAAACATTTACGAAAAAAACTACGGAGGAATCGACAACCTATACGAAAACAAAACCACAATCGAAAACGGAACAGAAGTACCAGGGACAACAACCGACTACCTAGACACAGACGACGGACAATATTACGAAGTCGATTCTAGTTTTTGGACCGAAAATACGGATTATCCGGTAAGTTTAGAACCCGACCCCCTAATCACCGGACTCAAACAATTAGGAGACCCCGGCACAACAAACTACGAAAACGCCCAAACCCCAAACGGAGTTTACGAAAACATTAGCGAAAACACAATCCCTCCAAAATTCAGATACGTACAAGACGAAACAATCCACGAGGGAAACACAAAAAACTTCCCCAACGCCCAAGCAGACAACAACGCATACGAAAACATTTACGAAAAAAACTACGGAGGAATCGACAACCTATACGAAAACAAAACCACAATCGAAAACGGAACAGAAGTACCAGGGACAACAACCGACTACCTAGACACAGACGACGGACAATATTACGAAGTCGATTCTGAAAGGGTAATAAAGAGTTTCGATAATTTATTTTTTGATTCTTTGTCTGATTGGACTGGTGAAGGTTGGGATACTTCCATAACTCCTTATAAAACTCCTGGAACCCTCAAGTTGTTGGGTGAAAACGCTCAGGGTGTTTGGAAATTCGAAGAAAACCAAGGTCATGTGGCTCATGATAATACCGATTGGAACAATGACGGAACCATTCTTGCCGGAGATTATTGGTGGGACACCCAAACTGATTGGGAAGATGGAACTTACCTTCCAGACATAGCCACAGGGTTAAACCCAGGAGATATATCACTCATCGCAGAAAACACACAAGGACTGTGGAAATTCGACGAAGGAACAGGACACACCGCCCACGACAACACAGACTACAACAATCACGGAACAATCCTATCAAAACCATCATGGAACTCACAATCAGACTGGCTAAAAGGATCATGGAACACAGGCATCACCCCCTACAAAAACACAGGAAGTTTACAACTACTAGGAGAAAATGCAAGAAGCATTTGGAAATTTGAAGAGAATCAAGGACCTACAGCGTATGATAATACTGATTGGAACAATGACGCAACGATAATGGCAGGTGAGCATGAATGGGACAATCAAACTGAGTGGAAAAACGGGACTTATCTTCCAGATATAGCCACAGGGTTAAACCCAGGAGACATATCACTCATCGCAGAAAACACACAAGGACTGTGGAAATTCGACGAAGGAACAGGACACACCGCCCACGACAACACAGACTACAACAATCACGGAACAATCCTATCAAAACCATCATGGAACTCACAATCAGACTGGCTAAAAGGATCATGGAACACAGGCATCACCCCCTACAAAAACACAGGAAGTTTACAACTATTAGGAGAAGACGGTCAAGGGATTTGGAAATTCGAAGAAAACCAAGGACATATCGCAAAAGACAATACAAACTGGAATAATCATGGGACAATCCTGGCAGGAGACTACCTGTGGAACACTCAAACAGAATGGAAAAACGGGACTTACGGTCCAGATGTCGCCACGGGGCTAAACCCTGGAAGCATCTCACTCACCGCAGAAAACATGCAAGCATTCTGGAAACTCGACGAAGGAAGCGGACACACTGTGCACGATAAAACAGACCGTAACAATCATGGACCTATCCGATCACAACCACAATGGAGCTCACAATCGGACTGGCTAGAAGGATCATGGAACACAGGCATAACTCCGTATAAAAGTTCTGGAAGTATTTCTCTTAAAGGCGAAGATCTAGCTGGTTTTTGGAAATTTGAGGAAATTAATGGAGGAACAGTTAACGATCAAACGAGTCACGGGAATGATGGAAGTTTATCGCTTTCCTCAACTTCTTGGGACAAACATTCTGATTGGGAAAGTGGAACTTTCGTAGACACAACTACCACTGGTAGTTCTATCGCTTTAGACACTCCAATGGAGAAACTAGAGGATGTAGATATAGACGCCTCGCTTTATTGCAGTTCAGGAGACGGTGGAAATGATGATGACTGGATTAGACGAGTAGAATTCAACACCATCAATATACAATCAGAACCCGGTCCAGACACTACCGACGGCTACGAAGACCACACCGACGCAATTACTTCCGTAAGAAGAGGAAACAGTTACACAATAACAGTAACAATAGGTATGTCAGACTCATGGACCCAATACGGAAGAGTCTGGATCGACTGGGATCACGATGGAAGTCTCGAATCAGAAGAAGCAACCGACCTAGGAAGCACTAGTAGCGACGGAGGAACAGTATCCGGAACCATAACCGTACCCAACGACGCAGTAGGCGGACCCACACTAATGAGAGTATCAGAAAAATATTATGAATATCCAAGTTCTTGCGAAGATATGAGTTGGGGGGAAGTAGAAGATTATACAGTTTATGTAGGAGAGAGAAGAGACGCGGATGTGAATGCATCTAGTTATTGTAGTTCTGGAGACGAGGGAAATGATGATGATTGGATTAGACGAGTAGAATTCAACACCATCAATTGGGCTTCAGAACCCGGTCCAGACACTACCGACGGTTACGAGGACTTCACTGACATAGTTACTCCTGTAACAAGAGGGGAAAGTTACAACATAACAGTAACGATAGGATTAGAAAGCAGTTGGACTCAATATGGAAGAGTCTGGATTGACTGGGATCAGGACGGGAGTCTCGAATCTGGAGAGGCCACCGACCTAGGAAGCACAGATACTGACGGAGGTACAGTATCCGGAACCATAACCGTACCCAACGACGCAGTAGGCGGACCCACACTAATGAGAGTATCAGAAGAATTTAATGGATATCCAAGTTCTTGCGAAACCATGAATTTTGGGGAGGTGGAGGATTATACGGTTTATGTAAATTTTCATCATGGTACTGGAACACATACATCTGAATGGCGGGATGTAGGCGCTAGGAAAGCGGATTGGAGGAATTTAGAAACGACGACGACGTTAGGCGGAAGTGGGTCGGTTTCTGTGGATGTTCAAGTTGATGATGATGGAAATCATAGTTCGGGAGTAACTACAGAGACAATTTCTTTGGATGACGGTAAGAACTCTTACTCTATATCGAATTTGCCGAATGGTCGATATGTGCGTCTCGTTTCTGACTTGTCAACTAGTGATACGAGCGTTTCGCCTAGAGTTCATTCTTTGGATGTTAATTATTATCCTTATACTGATGGAAAGTGTGGTAGTGCGGTGCGTTCTAAAAAGAACACTACTTTTATGGAATCCGGTCAAGTAAATCTTTCCACAACTATAGACGGAGGTACCGTAAATACGGTTAATTTAGATCATAACTTTACCGACCCCGTCGTGGTTGCTTTTATAGAAACTCGAAACGGTGGACAATCAATAGACGTTAGAGTTAGAAACGTAACCTCTAATAGTTTCGAAATCTTCATGGAAGAACCCGACGACCAAGGCCATAGCTCTGAGGACATCGGGTATATTGTTATGGAGGAAGGGGACCATGTTTTATCCGATGGGACGAAGATAGAGGCTGGGCATTTGGAGACCTCAAGTGTTCATAGGGGTGGGGAAAGCTTTGGTGGTGAAACTGTTAATTTCTCGCACTCTTTTTCAACCGCGCCAGCGTTGCTCCATACTGTGAATACTTATAATAATGGTTGGTTTACGAGTTCTGTTGCTAATAGTCTCTCCTCTAACAGTTTCCAGCTCGAATTAGAAATTGGAGAATCAAGAAAAACTACGATTTCTGAAAATATTGGATGGATCGCTTTTGAAGATATCGGAGGAAAGGGATATGCCAACGTGACGGATTATCATGTAGATAAACACCCGACAGATGGAAATAATGATGGAGTAGATGATTCTTCTGAAACCTTTTCTTATTCCTTTTCCTCTGCCCCCGACGTAGTAATAGACGGATACACGGGGACAGGGGTAGATGGGTATTGGGCTAGAGGTGCTGGAACTTATAACTCTTCTGAAACTACTTATTACGCTGAAGAAGATCAGGTGGGTGACTCTGAGAGAGGTCACGCTGATACTGGTTTTTCAACTGTCGCAATTCAACAAGGGACGAGTGGGGAAATAAATACAGGAGATTATGTTGATTTAGGAAGTATAAGCAATTGGGATCCAGACACTGGCACTTCCACAATCTCGTTATGGTTCAAAACCCCGGACGCCACTCCCTCTCAGCAAATGGCTCTTTTCTCTGATTATTGGGGTCCTGAAATGGGTATTTGGCTAAAAACTGATGGAACTTTGTGTGGATATGCTTACGATAGTGTTTGTACTAGTTCTGCTATTTCAGCCGATACTTGGCATCATGCAGCTTTAACGTTTGATGTGGAAGATAACTGGGCGAAGTTTTATGTAGATGGAGCGAAAGTCGGGGAAAGAAACATTAGTATAGGTAATGGATTGAGTGACACTCCTTATTATGTCGGAGCAGATCCTTATGGACCCCGATACTTTTTTAACGGGGAAATTGACGAAGTGAAAATATTTGATAGAGCTCTTTCTATAAACGAAATTAAAAGTCTCTGGTCTTCAGGCACTGCTTATTATCCGTTTGAAGAGACTTCTGGTTCAACGGTTTATGATAATTTTGGGAATAACGATGGTACAATAAATGGAGCGTCAAGAGAGAGTGGTGGTTCTTATGGTCGTTCTTTGAGTTTTGCTGGTGATGATTATGTGGAGGTTCCTGATGATTCTACCTTGAATTTGTCCAATAATCTAACGGTGGAAGCTTGGATAAGACCAACATCAGTTTCATCTGGAGAACAATTTATCGCTTCTAAATACGATTATTCGAATGTAGAAGGTTATAGCTTAGGTTTAAACGATTCAAATGTTTTATTTAAGGTATATGGTGATGGGAGTAGGTATTCGGTCGAATCCAGCACTAACCTATCTGCAAATAACTGGTATCATGTTATGGGAGTTTACAACGGAACGGATTTGAAAATCTATATTAACGGGCAAGAAGATTCCAATACTTCTTCCGGACCTTCAAGTATCACTGCCACCGCCAACCCTCTCCGAATCGGAATGCCTGGCGATAGTACCTCATCTACATATGGTTATCATGGCAAAATCGATGAGGTCGGCATTTATGCGAGACCATTAACCCCCCAAGAAACAGGTTATATGGCTAAAGATGAACTTGCACATATCAAGAATAACATTTGGAGATCAAAAATATACGATTTCGAAAAACCAATGGAATGGGACGATTTGTATATAAACGCTTCGATTGGGTCTGGTGAAACTATAGAAGCGAGAGTTCAATCTAGTACGGATGAATTTTCCTCGATAGCTGGGGATACTGGCTGGTTCTCCGTTAACGATGGTTCTAATGATATTTCCAGCTTAACTCCAGCCCGTTACGGTCGCGTATCCTTCCGACTTTCAACCAACGACACAAGAAACACGCCATCACTATCCTTCTTTGAACTCCAATGTTACCGATCCTCCAGCTGGACGAAGGGAAAATACGATAACGGTCTACACTTCACCAGTTGGAATGATTATGTTGATACAGGATGGAGTAATAGTCAAGGTCAGAGTTATACTTTTTCCGCATGGTTTAATAAAAAGAATGACGGTCAGATTGTAGGTGGAAATCCTCCCCAGTACAGTGGTTTGAGTTTGTATGTTGACGGTTCGAATTTAGTTTTCAATTCTAACAACGGAAACAGTACCGGCAGAGTTTCAGCATCTCTGGGTACGAGTAATTGGTACCATGGTGTCGGAATAGCTGACGTTGGAGCTGGTGAATTAAAATTATACATAAACGGTAGCTTAGAAGCCACAGAAACAGGTTGGAACGGGAATTACGCCAGCGAATCATCTATAAAAATAGGAACTGACGATGTTTCATATCCTGAGTGGAACTATACCGGAACGATAGACGAGGTCCAGATTTTCGATCGCGCGCTAACACATTCGGAAACGCAGAAGTTATACAATACTGAATTCATGGCGATGAACTACGAGTGGTACGAAACTTCCACATATTACAGCAATAACAGTCATCCATCTACCGAATCCGAGTTTGACGAATTCTTCAACGACAAAAACAACGGCGTTACCTTCGGAGGTCACGGCAGTTGGGCTAGAGAACAAATACGATGGCACGACAGCAGCTGGAACGCAAAACCCACATACCTACCAGCGGACGGATATGCCTGGAAAGCAGAAGGTCACATATATGCTCCAGAATCAGGAACATACACTTTCGCAATAGACTCAGACGACGCTTCCGACTTGTTCATAGATGGAACAAACGTCGCTAATTGGTACGGAGGGCACGGAATCGCCAACGATTGGAGCCACAACGGAACAATAAGTCTAAGCAAAGGTTATCATAAAATCAAAGTAAGAATGGAAGAAGGGGGTGGGGGTGACGGAGTTAGGATAGGTTGGCAAAAACCCTCCGATAGTAGTATCAGTCTAATGGTCGAAGATTTCAACGATATTAGAAACGCATTCCACACCACCAACCATTATGATTTCGGGAGAAAAGTGGAATGGAAACAATTCGAATGGGACACAACCATAGAATCTGGAGAAGACGTCAAAGCAAAAATACAAGTAAGCAATGACGGATTTTCTTCGATACAAGACGAAACCGGATGGTTAAATCTGGAGAGTGAAACATCCCCCTATACTATCACTCAACTTGACAACGCAAGATATGTGCGAATAAAAACCCGGCTTTTATCAAATAATTCGACACATTCACCCGCTGTACATGATTATCGTATTTCCGCCTACGGATCTTTCAACTGGGAAAAAGGAAAATGTGGAACAGGACTATTCTTCGACGGGAAGGACGATCGAGTCAATGTTCCGGATGATTCAAGTGTATCATTTGGGGAAACTGGTGAAGAAATGACTGTTTCGTTTTGGGTTTATCCTAAGGATTTGTCAGAAGAAGTTGGAATTTTACAAAAAAGTAGTGAGTATTTAATAAATCAGGAGGATGGGGGGAAGATATGGATTAGAACTTGGGGTGGAAACAATGGAGGAACATCTTCTGCTGTACTGAGTGAAGATGAATGGCAACATGTAACAGTAACCTGGGATGTTGGGTCTGGAGGGAGTATATATTATAACGGGGAGAAAATACAAGACTATTCGAATTCTGACACAAGTTCGGAAACAAACAATCCTTTACACATAGGAAAATCCACTTGGGGTAACTTCAACGGTAAAATTGACGAAGTTCAAATATTTAATAGAGAACTTACAGGAAGCGAAGTCAAAAGTCTATGGTCGACCGGAACTGCCTACTATCCTTTCGAAGCTTCTTCAGGTTCAACTATTCTTGACAACTTTGGGAACAATAATGGAACAAATAACGGGGCTACAAGAACCTCAGCTGGTTACTACGGAAGATCTCTCGACTTTAACGCTTCAGGAGATATCGTAGAAATCCCTGACGATACAAGCTTAGACCTTGAATCATACACTTATAGTTTCTGGATAAAACCCCAAGAAGGACCCACTGGAAGCTGGCGTCAAGTTATGATAAAGGGAGATGGACCCACGGGTGGAGGAAGGACTCCTGGAGTTTGGTTAAGGCCAGATGATATGGGTTTGCACGTAAAGCACTCTACTGCCAGTGGCAGTCAAGTTGGTCCTACTCAAACTGGTACCGTCCCGGTTGGTGAGTGGACGCATGTTATTATTAATTCGACTGGTGATAGTGGAACAATCAGTGTTTATCTTGATGGAACGTTGGATTCGCAAACTAATCATTCAGCGGATTTGGTTACGAATAATCAAAACCTGCACATTGGGAACTCTCCGGATTATAATGGAGTGGATGCGATGATTGATGAATTTCAAGTTTATCCCCGCTCTCTAACACCGTCGGAAATAAATAGTCTAGCTCATGATGAGCTTGCTCATATTAAGAAGAATGTGTGGAGGTCTAAAGTTTATGATTTTGAAAATCCGATGGATTGGGATAATCTGGTTATAAACGCTTCCCTTAATGGAGAAACTATAGAAGCTAAAGTTCAATCCAGTAGTGATGATTTCTCTACAGTAGATGGTGACACTGGTTGGTTCACAGTTTCTGACGGAGTGAATGACATATCCTCTCTCACCACCGCCCGTTACGGCAGAGTATTTTTCAAACTATCAACAACAGACTCGAGAAACACACCGATATTAAACAATTTCGAACTACAATGTTATCGGCCGAATAACTGGGTAACTGGTTATTATGGGGAAGCTCTTGAGTTTGATGGAAGAGGGGATTATGTCGAAGTCCCTGACAGTTCTTCGCTAGATACTGACAAAATTACTATGGCGGCTTGGATTAAAACGAGTGCTTCTGGGACCAGCAACATGGTGATGAATAAGGAGGGTACATACGAGATGGCGGCTGGGACCGATGGTATATCTTTAGCTATCAATGCTAGCGGTTGTAGTAGTTGGTGTAACGGGTGGATGTTTTCTGGGGAAGGATCCATAAACGCAGATGAATGGACGTTCGTGGCAACTACTTGGGATGGAGACGTTGGAAAAGGGTATATTAACGGTAGTCATGTGGTGACTGTAGATCCAAGCGAAGGTGATGGAAATATAGTAAACACAGATAGAAATCTAGGAATCGGAGCTCGAGATGTAGATGGCACTCCTTCCAGTTTTTTCAATGGAGAAATCGACGAGGTGAATATATTCGAACGTGATCTAACTACTTCCGAGATTCAAAAACTTTACGAAAACGAACTTTATACAATCGAAAACGGTTTTCACATCACGAAAAATTATGATTATGAACAGACGGTTAGTTGGAACACTCTTGAAGCGCGTTCAACCATTGATTCTAATGAGGATATTAGGGCGAAAGTGCAAGTTAGTGATGATGCTTTTAGCACAATTAAGGACGAGACGAGTTGGTTAAATCTTACCGACGGAACTTCTACAAAAGACTTATCGGGACTTTCCGATTCTCGTTATGTAAGAGTTAAATCGCGACTCCTAACTGACAGTTCTTTACATTCTCCAGTTTTGCGGAACTATAGTTTATCCACTTATGGATCTCATAATTGGACTCCTGGAAAATGTGGAGTGGGTATGGAGTTCGACGGAAAAGATGACTACGGAGCTCTTCAAAACAGTTACACCTACTTCCCCGATGGTATCACAGTCTCAGCTTGGATAAAAACAACCGACCCGACAGGTATAATTGCAAGTTATGATAGAAGCGAAATATTCAGATTCGGAGTCGGAAGTTCAGGAACTAACGGAAAAGTAACTTGGAACACAGACGACGGTAGTGGGGTCGACGATATGTCAGGAAGCATCGATGTTGACGATGGAGAATGGCATCACGTAACAGCCACCTACAATCCAGATACTTCCACCAAAAAAATATACGTAGATGGAACTCTGGACAGCGAAAAAAGTTGGGGTGGAAACAGCTTAGGAGATGGAACCACCAGATACGGCTTTATGGCCACAGGATCAGAAGCAAGTTCCTACGACGGAGATAGAGGACCACACGAATACTTTAATGGAAAAATCGATGAATTTCAAATCTTTGAAAGACCCTTAACTCAAAATGAGGTTAAAAGTCTTTGGTCTACAGGAACAGCTTACTATCCATTCGAAACTAGTTCCCCAACTACTGCCTACGACAATTATGGGAATAATGACGGAGCGATAAATGGAGCTACTAGAACAAGTGCTGGATATTATGGAAGTTCTCTAAACTTTGATGGAGTAGATGATCACGTTAAAGTGACTGAAGATGTACTAAAAAGTGGAAATACTGCCACTATATCAGCCAGGGTCTATGTAGATGGCGCAGGAGATACAAGTTGGAATAGATTTGTTGACGTTCAGGATGGTAGCAACGGAGACACTATGACACTTTATTGGGATGCGGACGATGATATTTATGGTTTTTCCACTTTTGACGGAAATGCGACAGTAAGTGGAGAAGCAATACCGCAAGGGGAATGGATCCATCTAGTAGGAGTTTATGACGCCCCGAATTCTGAAGCTAGATTTTATCTTGATGGAGATTTGAAAGCAACCGCTTCAGTCAGTCAGAGCTTTGGAAGTGAAAAACTTTCAATAGGGGATAGATACGACTCTCCAGGCACAGACCCAATCGACGGAAGAATCGATGAAGTTAAAATATTCAACAAAGCACTCTCACCTAATGAGATAAACACTCTCGCACATGATGAGCTCGCTCATATAAGGAAAAATATTTGGAGAACAAAAATTTACGACTTCGAAACGCCAACAGACTGGGACAACCTCTACATAGAGGCCTCAATCGATACCGGAGAAACTATAGAAGCCAGAGTTCAAACCAGTACTGACGAATTCGTCACAATAAAAGATGACACCGGATGGATGAACCTTTCCAACGGTTCAAACGATATCTCCACCCTCCCCGACGCCCGATATGGACGAGTCTTTTTCCGTCTATCGACAAATGATTCTCGACACACCCCCATACTAAATTCTTTTGAACTACAATGCCACCGGCCGAACAATTGGACAACAGGAAAGTATGATAATGGTATTTTCTTCAATGGGAAATGGGATTATACTAGAATCAATAACAGTCCAAGTCTCACTAGTATCAATGACGAAATCACAATTACGGCATGGTTTAAAAGACAAGGCTCTGCTGGTGGAGAAGATGCTAGCGGTTATCATGGTATAGTGCGAGGGATTAATGGAGACGGTTGGTATCCCAGAGTTTTAGTAGATAGTGACGGTTCTGGAATATTATTCCAATACCGAACGGGAGGTGGTACGGAATCATTACACGCAACTTCAGGAGTAAACTTCGGAATTGGGGAATGGCATCAAATAATCATAAGAAAAGATTCGACTGGAACTGAAATCTACTTTGACAATACCCTAATAACCAGTGATAGTACTATGACCAACACTATGGACACCGGTTCAAGTGACCTACTAATAGGATCTGGTGCAACTCCAAACAAACATTACATGACCAACGGTGTTATAGACGAAGTCCAACTCTTCGACCGCTCAATCAACCGAACAGAAATTTCAAAAATTTACGAGAATGAACTTTACACAATAAAAGATGGTTCACACACCACTCACAGTCATGATTTCGGAAGAAAAGTGGAATGGAAACAACTTGAAGCAAATGCAACAATAGCTTCTGGAGAAAATATTGAAGCAAAAGTTCAAGTCAGCAACGATGGTTTTTCCACAATTGAAGATGAAACTGGTTGGATTACTCTTAACGATGGAATAACAACGGACGCATTATCTGGACTTTCTGACGCTCGATACATACGAATAAACTCTCACCTAACAACGGATTATTCCACGCACTCACCAGCACTGCATTATTACAATATTGAAACTTACGGGTCTCATAACTGGACAACTGGCAAAATCGGGACCGGGCTATTCTTTGACGGAAAAGATGATTACATGGTTAAAAATCCCGTTAATACCTTCCCTTCCAACGAAATAACAGCTAGTTTTTGGATGAACTCCTCAAATACATCTAAGAACGGAACACCTATCTCTTATGCAGTCTCAGGAAGTAATAACGAATTTTTAATCTTCGATTATAACAGCTTTAGAATCTATATAAACGGATCATATGTCGATACTGGAGTATCAGCAAACGACGGAAATTGGCACCACATTACAGTTACTTGGAGAAGCTCCGACGGAAGTACAAAACTCTACAAAGACGGATCGCTCGAATATTCCGGAACTCTAAAATCGGGTTATTCACTCGAATCGGGAGGTTCTCTAGTGTTGGGGCAAGAACAAGATTCAGTTGAAGGAGGTTTTGACATAGGACAAGCATTTTTGGGTAAACTAGATGACACTCAAATATTTAACCGGGTCCTAACTGAAAATGAGATTAAAAGCCTCTGGTCTACCGGAACTATTTATTATCCTTTTGAATCAGGTTCAGGTTCAACCGTTCATGACAACTTTGGAAATAATCAAGGCACGATAAACGACGGTACTAGAATAAAGGGCGGTCAATATGGTCAATCCCTTGACTTTGACGGGGTAGATGATTCTGTAAGTATTCCAAAATCTACGAGTCTAGATAAAGCAGTTAGCGAAGCTCCAGTTACAATCTCTTTCTGGTTCTATATCGAAAACCAGAATGTAAACTGGTCAAACTATGTCTCATGGCAAGTGAAACAACCTGACGGAGACACGTACACCATAAGGACTGAAACAGTAAGTGACAGCATCAAAGGAATTTACACAAGATGGATCGCAGAAGATGAAAGTAACGGCTTAAACACAAGCGATGGAGGCTTCTGGGCTCGAAACACAGATATGGGAGTGAATCTAGGAGAATGGAATCATTACACTGGAGTCTACGACGGAAGCGAAGTTAGAGAATATGTAAATGGAAATCTAGAAGCCAGCAGAACAATCAGTGCCAATCTAGCAGATCTAAACGGCGAGATAACACTAAGAGGAAACGATATAGAACACACAATAGACGAATTCCAAATTTACAACGCCGCCCTAACACCCGAAGAAATCAGGAAAATATCACACGATGAACTCGCCCATATCAAGAAAAACCGGTGGAAATCCAGTCCTCATAATTTCGGTGAAAAAGTTGAGTGGGACAACCTTAAAGTCACTGCTAATATACCTGAGAATACTTCGGCATCTATAACTCTCCAAGTGAGTGATAACAGTTTCCAAACAGTAAAAGATAATATAACTAAAAGCTTGACGGACGGGACAAATACTTACGATATTTCCTCTCTCAAAGATGCCAGATATATAAGAATAAGCGAATTGACCCTATCTACAGAAGATTCTAGAGACACACCCACAATCAATGATATTACTATAAACTGTCATTATTTCCGCTATTCTTTAGACCTTTACCACGACTCAGAAAAAATTTCAGGAGCTCAAAGCGATATAGAAAACATAAAATTAACACTCAATCTAAAATCCGAAAACAGAGCAGATTACACATGGCAAATCTACAACTGGAACACACCAGCCTGGGAAAACCTACAAACAACAAACATCAACGGTTCAGAAAAAACATTTGAAAACACGATAACCTCCAACCCAACAAACTATGTCTCAAATAATGAAAACTTACGAGTCAGACTCATTGGGGAAAACCAAAAGAAATCATTCCGTTCTCAAGAAGATTACCTACAATACAGAATTAATTACACTGCTTTCCGAATGGACGTTCAACACAATATTACAGAAATCCCTAAGGGAGACAATTACACCCTCCAAATCGAACATTATATTGACGGTGATGCAAGCGAAATAGGGAACTTGCTCTCCGAATGGAAAATGAACGAAGGAGAAGGAACAACAATATACGACACTGCTGACGGTAATGACGGGACAATCAACGGCGCCACTTGGACTGAAGGCAAGTATAATCAAGCTTTAGAATTTGATGGAAGTGATGATTACGTCGAAATTTCCGATACGCAACCATATGCGGGAAGTGGAGAAGAATTCTCCATATCTTTTTGGATAAAATCATCCGATACTTCCACAAATAATAACGCTTTTATCGGAAATTATCATTCTACTAGCGGACAAACTCCCTTCTTTATGATAGGATTTGACGGATCGGATGCTTGGACATGGTTAAGAGATGCTGGAGGAACCGAAGCCAAAGTAACTACATCTCAATCGAATATTTTGGACGGAACATGGCATCATATCGTAGGAGTTAGAGACCAGTCCACAAATGAAATTAAATTTTATGTAGATGGAAAACTTAGAGCCACGAGCTCGGACACAACGGATGATGTAAGTTACCAAGATAATATTTATCTAATGGATCATTACGAAAGTTATACACAAGGCACCCTCGATGATGTCAAAATATATGAACGGGCGCTAACTACTGAAGAAGTTAAACAACTCTACGGCGACACGATAAACGTATATATTGAGAACAATTCTGGAGGATGGAACTCGATAGGAAGTCTAAGCTCCACCAATCTAGAAAACTTTACTTACCCTGTTGATTCCAGCCATATTCTAGGAGACAATGTACGAATAAGGTATGTTCAGGAAGAAAATGATTTCGAAGAGACAAACCTAATGGTCGATTATTCAAGGATAAAGAGCGAAAACATTGGAAACTACCTCCGCTGGGAACACAGAATGACCGGAATACCAGACAACGCAGACGCATACCAAATAAGAATAAAAGGATACTCAGACACCGGAGAAAACTTCGGAATCTACGTCTGGAACAACTCCACCAACACCTGGGAATACATAGACAACCTACCCAAAACAGACCAACTAGTCACTTATCCAATCGATAATACTTATTTTGACGGAGAGAACGTTAGCATAAAATTCGACGACGAAACAGGTAACGACTTATCACCAGAAAATATTTATATAGATTATAGTTCTGTCCGGTCAACATATTACCATTATTATCTGGATCTCTTCCATGATTCAGAACAAGTCTCTGTAGCCCCAGATACTATAGAAAATATAAAATTGACTCTCAACCTAAAATCCGAAAATCAAGCAAACTACACATGGCAAATCTACAACTGGAACACACCAGCCTGGGAAAACCTACAAACAACAAACATCAACGGATCAGAAAAAACATTTGAAAACACGATAGTGACAAATATAGCCGACTATATCTCAGGAAATGATAACATCAGAGTCAGACTAATCGGGGAGAATATGACAACTCCTTTCCGATCTCAAGAAGATTATCTCTTATACAAGATAAACTATCCTGCCTATAGAATGGATGTCCAACACAATATTGGAGAAATCCCCAAAGGTGACAATTATACACTCCAAATCGAACACTACCTAGCAGGCGACTCAGAAAATGTGGAAGTTTATCTAGAAAA
The DNA here is from genome assembly GCA_964608515.1 of Hadarchaeota archaeon (SeqCode). Taxonomy (GTDB): domain Archaea; phylum Hadarchaeota; class Hadarchaeia; order Hadarchaeales; family JAGGTB01; genus CAYLJV01. Next base: position 37,158 of record CAZSNS010000001.1, on the reverse strand, counting down.
CTTCAAATCCGGAAACTGGAACAAAACAGGAACATTAACTTCCAACACTCTAGAAAACTTCAACCAACTACTAGACAAGGATTACGTCCAAAACGATAACGTTCACATAAGATACAAACAATTAGAAAACGACCTCAACGAAACCCAATTATTAGTAGACTATTCGAGAATAAAGAGCGAAAACATTGGAAACTACCTCCGCTGGGAACACAGAATGACCGGAATACCAGACAACGCAGACGCATACCAAATAAGAATAAAAGGATACTCAGACACCGGAGAAAACTTCGGAATCTACGTCTGGAACAACTCCACAAACTCCTGGGAATACATAGACAACCTACCCAAAACAGACCAACTAGTCACTAGCTTTATTGACAATTCATATCTTGACGGAGAGAACGTTAGCATCAAATTCGAAGATCTTCAAGGTAATGATTTATCTCCTGAAAACATTCATATTGATCTCACTACGCTCCGAACATTACAGTATTTCTATAATTTGGACGTCCGTCACGATTCTGAAAGAATCGAAAACGAACAATACCTTGTCGATAATATCAAAATCTCTCTGAATCTAAAATCGGAAAACAAAGCTCGCTATACCTTACAAATACGGGATTATTCCCATTCAGTATGGGAGAACTTAAATTCCGAAAACGTGAGTAACTTTGAGGAGACTTGGAAAGAAAACATCCTCACTGATCCTGAAAACTACATCAGTTCCACAGACAATATCAAAATCCGACTTCTAGTAGAAAATAATGAGGAAAACTTCTTGTTAATGGAAGATTATTTGGAATTTTACATAGAATATGTCGTTCCTTCCTTACCTCAAGGTATTATCGAATCATCAACCTTCGACGCCGGAGAAACAATTGACTGGACCAAACAAAAATGGAAAGCAAAAACCCCGGAGAATACCAATATGGAAGTTTACTTTAGAACCGGAAACGATAACACCCCCTATCTAGAGAACGGAGACCTCGACCTTGATAATTGGTCTAAATGGATACATCATAAAAATGATTTCGAGAACGAACACCTCCCAGATAATCGATACATACAATACATGGTGAGATTACATGGTGAAAATACCGCTGAGACTCCGAGCCTTTTCTGGATCAAAATAAACGCTTCACCAATTCAACGTTGGGGAACAATAGAATTCCAAGCCAGAAACGTCGAATATCCATCACAAACTTATGTCTATGAAGGAGGTGGCACTTTCTTAAATCAGGACAATACTTGGCTTATTAGAGAAAAACCGAATCTAATTGATGTTAAAGGTCCTTATCCTGTTCTCGGTTGGTCTCAAGCTTGTGACTGGACTAGTGGAGTTTTCGAAAATACCGTTACTAGAAATGATTCTTTAGTTCTTAAGGAAGGTAATAGTTCAGGTTTACACGAAACTGAATGGATAAATCTTGAAAATGTTGTGAACTGGGGAAGCTTGAAAACCGATGTGGAAATCGGGAAAAATGAAAAAATTACCATGAAGATACAAGTTAGTCAGGACGGAAATAATGTGGATAATAGTGTTTCTATTACTCTCGAAAATGGGATAAATACGTATAAGGACAATCTACCTGCACCAGAAAACCACCAATACGTACGGATTGTTTCACTTCTTGAAAACGATAATAGTTCTCACAGGCTCAAAATAAACTCTTATGAACTAAAATATAGAGGAACTTATTCCAAAATGAGTTGGGAATTGAAAGAAGATTGGGAAAAAGGTTATTTCAAAAACACAGAAACTTCGGATAATTTAGTAAAACTTTCTAATGGTTATACTTCCGGAAAATATTCCACATCTTGGAAAACCATGAAATGGCGTATGGGCTGGGAAAATCTCATCGCTGACGTAACAATCGATTCTAACGAAGAAATAAAAGCAGAAATTAAAGGAGCGTCACCCCCCGAAACTCCTGTATCTTGGTGGACATTTGATGATGAAGATGCACATAGCGATTATCGAGATGATTTTTGGAATGGCAATCAAGGACAGACTTATGGAACTCAAAGAAGTGATGAAGGCGTAATAAATAATGGTGAAAATTTCGAACTCGGAGATGAGTTTATAGTTCCAGATGATGACTCTTTAGACATAGAAAATAATATCACTATAGCATTTTGGGCTCAGTTCGACAACTTGTCTCGCTCGGTGACCCTTGCAAGGAAAGAAAGTGCTTACACTTTAAGAACATTGGGCGATGAGCTTCGGTTTGAACTTTCCGGAAAATGGGAGGATAACTCCAATTATGCTAACTTGGAGGAGAATAGATGGATGTTTATAGCCGTCACTTATGATAATAAATATTTGAAATTTTATAGAGATGATTCCGAAGCCGGTACAAAATATAGAACGGGTAAAATCCCCACATCGGCTGGTGATTTTATGATAGAAAACTTTGACGGTCTTATTGATGAATTTATGATTTTTGATGAAGCTTTGTCGCAAAATGAGATTGAACTTTTGTATAGGAGGACGAGAGGAGCGGATTTGGACGATGTTAAGGATGATAGAATAAGGGACAGGTTAGGTGATTTTCAGTTGAACTCTGGAACGAGTAAATATGGCATTGATGAGTTAGACCCTCACAAATATGTTCAAATAACCTCGGACTTAGATAGTGATTCAGGAACAACCTCACCACAAATAGAAAACTATCATATTGAAGCTATTCCTCTCACAGTGGTTAAATTCAACAAAAAGATAATCAGAGGAAAGGAAACCTGGGAAAGCTTCACCGGTTCAGTCCCACTAAACCTCTTCACGTCAAGCAAAACAGTAAACACAGTCAGAGCAGATAATTTCGACATAAACATCAGAGAAGGAATTCACCATAGTCGAAATCAGATTTGGGCTGAGTATCTAGAAGAGGTAGTTAAAGACTTGAAGGATAGAAATTACTTAGCTGAAAAGACCGACGATCTAGGAATTTCAATCGAAGGTTTAAGAGATCTGAAAAATGATGTCTACCAATACATTCAAACCCAAGAAATAAACACCTCAATCAGATGATATAAGGGTCCTTAAGGAATGAAAAGAAAAAATTACCTAAGAAAGTGGAAAACTAAAATTATTTCCCAATCCCCAACGATTTTAATAAAATCCCTGTAGGAGGAGTAACCTATTGAATTTGATTAAAATTGGAAATGAAAATGATAAGAACTTGTCGGAAGAAGCAGGAATTTCAGTAATGGTAGCCATTATTATATTAATAGGTTTATCTATGCTCCTGGCTGCTTCCATAATCTCATTAATACCAGAAGCAACTCCCCGCGATTCAATTTCACCCTCTCTAGGACTCCATTACGAAGAAAACACACTAACTTTATCCCATCAGGGAGGGGGGGACATACCTAACTCGTTCGTTCTAGAAAATGGCGAAATAGCTTGGAAAGACTTAGAAATAAGAAAAAACGGGGAAAAAGTAAATATTAACTCAGTAGACCAAGCAAACCTAAACGGAGATAACGAAATAGGACTGGTCACCTATACCTCAGGAGATAAACTTAACTTCAAATTACAACTTGAAAAAAATGACAGATTATCCGTTGTTTATTCACCCACAAATCAAGTTCTTTTATCGGTAGAAATCTGACCTTACTCTGAATCCAACGACAAAAGATTTGAAATATTTCCCCCACCTTTTTTAACAAGATAAACTTCATTCTCACACCCAACCACCCCCACTTGATCACTCACACCACAAGATTTCACAGCTTCTCTCAATGCCGAAAAAGATTTCTCAGGAGAAATATCAATATCTACCCTCTTTTTATCCTCATCAGAACTTAGAAAATTCGTAACTTCTCTTTTACACTTATCCTTACGAGAACGTCCCACACCCTCCCGCCAAGGAGGAGACTCCAACCCAGAAAGAAACAAAACCACAGCGATACCTGCCAGAGCCCCACCCAAAACCGGACTAGGCATTCCTAAACCCTCTAAATCAGATAAGAACGACTTCCCAGCCATCACCATATAACCTATATAAGGGATTTTAGAGACCACTCTCCCCCTTATATCCTTATAATCGACACTCCACTTATCCATCTGAGAATTCGCATCACCTTTCGTTCTCACAGTCCCTTCTTCAGGATTAATCTTTACAACTCTATGAACCACAAAACCCCAATTCTCAAGAGAATAGACAACTATATCATTCTCACTCACCCCCTCAAAATCATTATAACCCGCAATTACCGCCAAATCCCCTCTCTCCAAAGTAGGTTGCATCGAATTTGAAGTCACAGCAGTTAAGGCTGTAGGGGTGCCTAAAAGAGTTGGAAGAATATATGTCATATAAATAAATATCGAAGCAGCCAACAAAGCCAACGGAATTACTCTGTCTTTAAATCTTATCTTCATTTTTTCCCAGTTAGGGTTAGATAATTTTCATTTATAACTCCAAAGAAAAATTTTGAAAAAAATATTCGAATTTTATCGGTTAAAATTATGTTTTATTCCGATAATCAAAAGCGAAAAATACAACAATATTTATAAAAACAGAGTTCCGGACAAGTTAAAGCAGAATACTATGAAAAGAACCAAAAAAGTACTACCAAAAACCGACAGAGGACTTTCCCCGATGGTAGCAACCATCGTACTAATAGCAATGGTAATGGTAATCGCAGGAGTACTCGCAGCCGGACTAAGCGGAGGAACCCAAAACGAACCTAGACAAGCAGGAATGAGCATTGAAGGATTAGAACCGGGAAGCGACCATGTCAAAATACATATGAAATCTGGAGACATATTGAAAGACAGTTTCGATATGGATAGTGACGACAACATAGTCTGGCGTAACTTAGAATTGAGAGTAGCTGGAGAAAACGTAGAAGCCGACGTGGCAAAAGCTACCGAAGCAGGAATACATAAACAAGGTCCAGAAAATCAACTAGATCTTCAGGCCGGTGACCTACTCGAGCTAGAGAATATGGTACCTCAGTTAAAATCTGGTGATGAAGTCACACTGGTTTGGACCCCTAATGATCAGATTTTGTTTACGGAAGAGGTATAAATCTCAACAATTTCACTAACTTGGTTTCCTATCTTCTTTGCAATGAACTTCTGATTTCAAGTCTTAAAGAGAGTTAATCTTCACATTTTCGTCAGAAGATTTCCTAAGCTAATTCCAATTTTTTGAATTTATTATTCTTCAATAGATCTAGTTCTGACCACATTTGTAACATTATGGAAAAGAAAATGGCAATAAAACCGGATCTGCATTTTTTAATGCCTTATTTCCAAATCTAGTTCTTTTTACAGAAAAAAAGACCATCGACTTCCCAGAATAATTATATGGAACAGGTTTTAGGAAGTGCTTAATAATTATCGAGAAAAAATCGTGTTGAAATGAGTTTATTATCTCTTTTGATAAGCTAATCCTGACGTTTAAATGGGGAATTCAAGAAAAAAATAACCAATGGATTCCCAGGGGGTGTAAAATATTAAAGATAGAGGACTTTCCCCGATGGTAGCAACCATCGTACTAATAGCAATGGTAATGGTAATCGCAGGAGTACTCGCAGCCGGACTCTCCGGAGGCTCAGAGGACGAACCACGCGGATCAGGTTCAGAAATCGGCGTGGATGGAATAGGTCCAGAAAGTGACCAGTTAGAGTTAACCCACGATGCAGGAAAAACTTTCGAAGAATCATGGTATCTCAAAGCTGAAGTAGATCCAACAGATAATACAATCAATAATGTCAAAGTTGTTTGGAATCAGATGGAAGCAAGAATCGCAGGAGAAAAAGTAACAGCTGATGTACTAAAAGCCACCGTTGATGGTACCGCTATCGTTAGAACAGAGGAAAAAGAAGGAGCATCAGACAACACTTATGTTCTAGAAAATGATCAATGGGACGCTGATATTAATAATCTTTCTGGTGTAACTGGTGATAATTTTACCACTAAGGATAATTTAGATTTCTATCTGGGAGACCTTCTCAGAATATCTAATCTTGATCCAGGAATGAGTGCCGGAGATACAGTTGCAGTCATCTGGACACCAGATGATGAAACGTTGTTCGAGGAAACAGTTTAAACTCTCTAATCCCCCCAGTTTTGGGGGTTTTTTATTTTTGTTTTTTTGTGTCTATCAATTGATAAAATAGTGCCGAAATTTTTTTTTAAAAAAGAATTCCCCTTTATATAATGGATATCGATAGTATGGCTTCTACATCGCAAGTTGAGGCTAAAGAGGAGTTAGAATCTCTAAGGGATTTAGTGAGTGGGTTAGAGGAGGCTATCGACAAGTTAGAGGGAATCGAAGCAGAGTCTTATTCTGACGAGTTGGCGGAGGAGGCCGAGAGTTGGCTTTTGGAGGCTGAGGAGGCTTATAAGTCTGATAATTTTGATAAGGTTATTTCTATTTCTGATGAGATTAGGAAAGCTGCGGATAAGGTTAGGAAACGTGCTGAGAAGCGTAAGGAAAAGATGGAGCGGGCGGCTAGAGTTTTGAAGGATACGATCGGTTCTGCTTTTCAAAAGTTGAGGGAGATTAAAGCCGATGAAGCTGAAGATTATGCACCGGAACTTGTCAGAGAAGCTGAAAGAAGAATGATTAAGATGAAGAAAGCTTTAGATAGGAAAGATTATCGAACGTTGCTGGAGGAGGCTAGAGAGATTTCTCAGTTGGGGGATAATATCAAACAAAAGATTTACCGGGAAACTGATGGTGATATGAAAACCAAAGCGGATAAGGCAGAGCTGAGTTCTGAAGGTGGGGGAGCTCCTGAGATTAAGATCGAAAAGGGAATATTTGAAACTCCTGGAATTGAGGCTGAAATCGGGGAAATAGAAGAAATGAAGGGAGGACCGTTAAAAACAGAAGGTGGAATTGGTGGAGGGGAAGGTGGGGGTGGATCGGTTGAAGGTGGTGGGGGTGGTTTAGAAGAAAAGGCTGGTGAGTTTGATCAGGAGATAGAGTCGGAAGTTCCGGAACCTGTTGCTGAGGAGGAAGATTCGAAGTTTTTAAGCGATTTGGAGGAGGACGAAGATATTGAAGAAGAGGAAGAGATTGAACCGGTTGAATCCCCTCAGGAAGAGTTTATTCCTGAGGTTGAGGAGGAAAAAGGCGAACCTCAATCTTATTTGGACGTTCAGAGACTTTGGAATCCTGCAGATGGTTTAGGAAAGTTAAGGCGTCTTGTCGATGAATATGGGGTGGAAGTGAAGGAGGTTGAAATTCCGGGGCTTGAACCTTTCCATCCTTTAAAAGACGGTCCTATTTCGATTTTTGAAGGTAAGTCCCAATTTGACGAGGTGGAAAGGTATTGGATTGAAGAACCTTTCAATTTCACTGTTATTTTACGTAACGAAAAAACTGGCGAGTTCCGTTACCATCTTGTCGAGCCAGTTCTAACTGAAGAAGAGAAAGAATTGTTGAGCAAGGTTTGGACTGGTTTACGAGACGTTTTGCCTTATGAAGAAATTGAAGAGGGTGAAAAAGAAAATGTGCTTGAAGAAAAATTTGCCGAAGTGGTTAAAAACCATGGTATAAAAGAACCCCGAACCGCTTACAAACTTTTATACTTCATCAAAAGAGACAACCTAGGTCTCAACAAGCTTAACCCTCTTCTAAAAGATCAGGATATCGAGGATATTTCATGTGATGGGAAAAACGTTCCTATCTATCTATACCATAGAAAGTATTACAATATTAGAACAAACGTAAAATTCGGAGACGAGCTAGACTCGTTCGTCGCCCAACTAGCAGAAAAAAGCGGATCACATCTCTCATACGGAGAGCCCGTAGCCGAATCTTCACTTCCAGACGGGTCAAGAGTCCAAGCTACCTTCGGAACAGAAGTTACCACCAGAGGAAGTTCGTTCAGTATAAGAAGATTCATGGGAAGCACTTTCACTCCAGTAGATTTGATAAAATATGGTACTTTTAGCCCACAAATGTTAGCCTATCTCTGGCTGACTTCAGAACATGGGAAAAACACAATGATTATCGGAGGAACAGCAAGTGGAAAAACTTCAACACTTAACGCACTAGGATTCTTCATCCCCCCCGATGCCAAAATTGTATCAATTGAAGATACTCGAGAATTATCCCTATACCAAGAAAACTGGCTACCCAACGTAACTAGAGAAGAAGTAGGTGCAAAAGAAATAGACATGCATGAACTCGTAAAAATCGCAATGAGGCAAAGACCAGAAATACTAATCGTAGGAGAAGTTCGAGGAATAGAAGCCAGAGCTATGTTCCAAGCAATATCTACAGGACACACAGCCTTCTGTACAATGCATGCCGGATCTGTTCAAAGAGCTGCAAACAGAATTCAAGGAGACCCGATGAACATCTCAAAAAGTATGTTCGCCGGTTTAGACATCATTTGCCTCCAAAAAATCACTAATCTAGGGAGAAAAAGAGCTCGTCGAAACGAAAGAGTAGTAGAAATTACCGGATTAGACCCGGATACTCGAGATATTAGAATTGCAGAAATTTACGAATGGGAAAAATCAGGAGATATCTTCAATAAGAGAGAGGACTCAAAACATTTGAGAGAAATCCAAGAAAACGAAGGGTTAGACAGTTCCGAAATCCGAAGAGAGCTAAACAATCGGGAAAAAGTGCTAAGTTATTTGGCGGAGAACGATATTACTTCGTATGGAGAAATTGCATCAACAATTAGACAATACTACTATAACTCCGAGAGAATTTTGGAAGAAATCTCATAAGTTTTTTGAAGGAGAGCCGAGAGAATGAACGGATTCTTAAAAGGCTTATTTCAAGGTAGAGATAATTCCAACCTCCGGGAGAATCTGAGAAAAGCTCGAATAGCAAAAACCCCTGAAGAGTATTTAGCAACATACGGACCCCTTTCCGGATTATTAGGCGTATTCTTCGGCGGTTTCACTTTTTTCCTACTATGGAACTTCTTAGGAATATTTCCCCTCCTCCAAAGCTTAGGAATATCTGCAGGGATAGCAATCGGAGGCGGATTCGGACTTTACCGACTTTTCCTCTATTTCCCAGTTATGATAGCTGATGGACGGGCTGAAGAAATCGAAGCTGCTCTACCTCACGCAACTGCTTTCTTATTAGCAATGAGTAAGGGAGGTGCTGGCACTATAGAAATTTTCCGAACTTTATCAAAGAGAGAAGACGAATACGGGGAGATCGCGAAAGAAGCTCAGGCGATTGTTAGAAATGTGGATTATTTCGGTCATAGTCCTTCGGAGGCGATTATTAATGTAGCTCAAAACACTCCTTCTGTTAAGTTTAAGGAGTTTTTAGAACCTTTAGCTTCAGTTGTGGAGACCGGTGCTGATATTGGTGAGTTTTTGGAAGAAAGAGCAGAGAAGTATTATGAAGAAGCTGAAGAAGGTCAGAAGAGGGCTTTTGAAGAATTAGCTCTTTATGCTGAGATTTATGTTATCGGTTTGGGTTTGGGTCCTTATTTAGCGCTTGTTGTTTGGATTCCTATGTCTATGTTGCAACCGCTTCCAATGTTTCCCGTAAAAATTATTGTGTATATGGGTATTCCGTTCGGTTCTTTCCTTTTCATACTACTAGTCGCTAGAATTTCCAGATCTTTACCGGAAAAGGACCGGGAAGGTATGCTTGCAGAGATTACAGGGGAAGAAGAACCTACTTTCTCAGACTATTTGGAACTCATTAAAAGAAAAATGAAAAAATTACTAACTTCACCAATAGAAAATTTTACGGACAAACCTACCGACATTTTGTGGATTACGGGTCCAGCCGCCATTGTTTTTGCAGGATTTCAATTCTTAATTACCGGTATGGATTATACTACGATTGCCGTTTTTAGCGGACTCATCTGTACAGGTCCTTTCGCTATTTTTTACGAGAAAAGGCGGAGGAGAGTTGGGAAGATTATGGAAGCGATGCCGAATTTTTTAAGATCAATTTCAGATGCTGTTAATTCCGGTCTTTCACCACCTCGTGCTATTAAGTCAAGTAGTCCGGATAGGTTTGGTGAGCTCTCTTCTGAGGTTCAAGAGATAAAAAGAGATATTACATGGGGGGAGACTACTACTAAAGCTCTTTCTAATATGGAGAAACGAATCAGGAGCGGATTTTTATCCCGAATCGTTACTGTAATGGAACGAGCTGCAAGAGCAACAGCAAATATTGCAGATGTTTTGAATGTTTTGACTAGAGATGTTAGTATGGAGATTACTTTGAAGCGGGAGAGAGCAAACGTTTCATTCACTTACGTTATTATAGTATACATGATTTTTTTCGTTTTCTTATTTAGCGGAATAGGAATAATTCACGGATTCCTAGAAGCACTACCAGGAGGAGGGGGTGGAGCTGGAGGCGTACCAGCAGGAGGAGGAATGGGTCCCGGACTTTCCGGACTAAATAAAGAGATGCTGAAAACGTTGTTTAACCACGCAATTTTACTGCAAGGAGCTTTCTCGGGAATAGTTGCTGGAGAATTTTCAAGTGGAGATCCACTAGTCGGGATAAAACACTCCCTAATTATGGTTATAATTGGTTGGTTCGCTTTCGCCTATCCTGACCTTATAATATCTTTGATGCCTTTTTAAGGTCTAACTTGTGAAAAAAAGGAAAAAGACCCAGTATTTTTAAAAATTTGGGTTTTCCTAGTTTCAATTATCATTTACGATAAAAAAACCTGATAAACACATCATCACGTTTAAAAATAGATATCAACAGAATAATAACCAGCCCGAGGTCAAAAAATGGAACAAAAAGGTCTATCACCAATGGTAGCAACCATCGTACTAATCGGACTAGTAATGGTAATCGCAGGAGTACTCGCAGCAGGTCTAAGCGGAAGCGCACCACAAGCACCGAAAAACGCAAGAATCGGCGTCAGCGGATTTTCCCCGGATACGGATGTAACTACGGATAATATAACAATAACCCATAACGGAGGAGATCCCTTACTTTCAGCCTTCGGTTCTAACAATAATCAGAAATTTACCCCTGATCAAGTAGATATTAGAATCAACGGTATATCATTGGAAACTGCAGATGTTAAGACTCTAACTTCTGGCGGAGAAAATAAGGAATATGCAAACGAGAATATAGACTTTAAGGTCGGCGACACTCTAAAGATAAGCAATATTCAAACTGCAGGCATCGGTAGTGTTAGCTCTGGAGATTCGCTTAGAGTGATTTGGACGCCAAACGATCAAATACTGTTGAGTACTGAGGCATAAGGATAACAGGCGATTAGTGATATCTTTTAATTTTCTTTAAAAACTACTGATTTCGAAGCTTAATCTTTACCAACCTAGTGCGACTACTGCCAGTCCTATTGTTAATCCGATTAGTGCGTTGAATATTTTTACCATTAGAGAATCTCGAACTGTGAAAGAGAGTAATGGGAAGAGCCCGTGCCCGTCTTGGACTATCGAGTTTGCTAGTAAGACGGAGAATGGGATTGCTCCAGTTGAAAACAATAACACGAACGGGATGTTAGGACCGGATCCAGGAATCAGACCCACTATTACAGCGGTTGCTAGGAGTATTAAAATCGGTAATCCTTGTAGGATTGTTTCTAGTCCTATTTGTGCGTTTAGGAATTCGATTATTAACAAACCGCCTGTTACCCAGAGTATTATTTTGGGTAGGTGGTCTTTTATGATGTGTTGGTATACGTGTTCTTTGAAGAAATGTTTTAGTGTGAGTTGTTTGGGTTCTTGTTTTTCTGTTATGTGTGTTTTTATTTGGCATTTTTTGCATTTTTGAATGTTGAGTTTTTTTGTTATCTTATCTGTGAAAAATCCACCTACTATTCCGATGAGGAAAAGTATAGTAAAGAGGATAACCGCCTTTTTGGGAAATAATGCAAGCATTAAAAATGCTCCGTCTCCCGAAGTTGCTATCATCGCCGCCGTTATCGACCCTATGCTTAGAAATCCATGAGTATATAATGTTACAGCTCCGAACGCTCCCGCACAGCCCGGTGTTACTCCAAGTGTGGAAGAAGCTAAGTATTGTCGACCTTTGCTTTTTCCGAGCCAGTTTTTGACTTTACCGCGTGTTCTGAGTTCGATATATTCTATGATAATCATCAGTACGAAAACTATCCCGATTATTTGTGCCGAGTGTTCGATTATGTGGATTATGTTCAAATTTTATACCTCCTGACATACGGAATTAGGGTATATTTTTTTCTCACAAGGACAAGTCTCAGGATGGTTATAATATTGGCAGATCGAATTTGTCAGTTTTTCAGAAATGCGGTGGTCTATTTTTGAAGCTTCTAAACACGATTCTTCAGGATCAAAATCGAAACGGTTGGAGAAGAGAAGTTCTAATAACCTGTGTCGTCTGAGTAAATTTCGAGCTATTGAAATTCCTTTTTCGGTCAATTGAACTCCCCGGTAAGATTCGTAATTCAAAATACCTTTCTTATCCAGTTTTTTCAAAACTTCAGTCGCTGAAGGTGGACTAACCTCGAAATATTCTGCCAGAGAAGAAGTAGTCACTTTTTCCGATTCTTCAAACTGTTTCCGAAGGATGAATTTTAGATAACGCCCCTCATTTTCGGTGAGATTGGATTTTGTAATAACTACCAACCATATTAAGAATTTAGGTTCGGCCTAAAAAAATTAAACCTAAATATTCACTCAAACTACCTACTACAAAAAGGAGGTATGAAAATGGAACCGATAGAAATCAAAGACGACATTTATTGGGTAGGTGCAAACGATCGAACAACCGACCTTTTCGAAGGAATTTGGCCGATACCTTACGGTATAAGTTATAATACTTATCTCATTGATGACGAAAAGCTTGCTTTGGTTGACACGATAAAAACTTCTTTTGAAGATAAATTGTTGGAAAATATCGACAAAATCGCGGACCCGAGTGAGATAGATTATATAATAACCCACCATTACGAGCCAGACCATAGCGGAGCCTTACCAACATTGCGAAGAATAGCGCCAGAAGCGGAAATAATCTTGACAGAGAAAGCCACTGGGTTTTTAGAAAACTTTTTCGGAATCACTGAAAACACGAGAACAGTTGAAACTGGAGACACTCTGAATCTAGGGGAAAGAACTCTCAAATTTTTCGAAACACCCTTCGTGCATTGGCCGGAGACTATGATGTCTTATGAGGCTGATGATAAGTTGCTTTTTTCTGGTGATGCTTTCGGTAAGTTTGGCGCGCTTGAAGGTGGGCTTTTCAATGATGAGGTTGAGTTCTTTGAAGATGAGATTTTGAGATATTTTGCGAATATTGTGGCGATGTATAGTCCGGCTGTTCAGTCCGCTCTTGAAAAGTTGGGGGATTTGGATGTTGAAATGATAGCCCCGACTCATGGACCGGTTTGGAGAAGTGATGTGGAGAAGGTAGTGAAGCTTTACGATAAGTATAGTAGTGTTGAAGGTGAGAACGGTGTTACTTTGGTTTATGGTTCGATGTATGGTAATACTGAAGAGATGATGGAAGCTGTCGCTAAAGGTGTGAAAGAGAGTGGTTGTGAAGATTTAGAAATCTTAGACGCTTCTAGAACCCATCTAAGTTATTTGCTTTCGGAAGCTTGGCGCAGAAAAGGACTTATCGTCGGAAGTCCCACTTACGACGCCAGAATTTTCCCACCAGTGGACCAATTCCTTACGATGGCGAAAAGGAAGAAACTTAAAAATCGAGTTATGGGAATATTTGGATCCTATGGATGGTCCGGCGGATCGACAGAACGGATGGAAGAAGTCGCGGAAGACATGGATTGGGAGTTAGCAAAACCGGTAGCAAAATTCAGAGGGAAGCCTACCGAAGAAGAATTGAAGGATGCTAGAGAATTAGGAAAAACAGTTGGTCAAAAAGTAAAATAATTCAAAACAAATCTTACTTCTTCTACTTTTCTTTTTCTTCATTTTCCCCAATCAACACGTGACCAGACTCGTTCGTAGAGAAAATAAGTTACCGTCTTTACGACATTCGCACCTATACTAATTCCAGTAGATGCTAGAAGATTCCCCGTCAAAACAAACGCTACTAAAAACGTTACTATGAACATCAAAACCCTATAGAGTAAAGTTTTCAAAACGGATCTTTCAATAGAATCCCCATTTTGAGAGATGTGTTAAACCTCCACTAATTATTACTCAGCTTCAAAGTAAACATTTACGGGAAAAACACTAGAAATATTAAACACATCTATTAACGTGATAAAGTTGGGAAAAGAAAACTGGCTCACAGAAAAACAAAAGAAAATCTTAAAATTAAGAGAAGAAGGTTACACACAAAAAGAAATAGCAGAAAAAATGGATACAACAAGATCGAACATAAGCGTAATTGAAAAAAACGCACGACGAAACATAGAAAAATCGGAAAAAACACTAGAAATCGCAGAACTACTAAAATCACCCATCAAATTCGAAATCGATAGCGAAGTAGATATTCACGATATTCCAAGAATAATATTTCGAAAAGCAGACGAAGAGAACATAAAAATCAACCTCTCAGGACCCGAACTATTGAGAAAAGTTAGAAAAAAAGCAGACTCGGCATTCAAAGATAAGAAACTGAAAGGAAAGATAGAAGTCGGAATATCTCAAGACGGAACACTCCAAATACAAGGGACGAGTCCTGAAAAATGAATCTCGAGATGTTTCTAATTTGTTTTTCTAAATCGAGAAAATAATAAAAAAACCAATAAAACAGCAAGCATAATTTCTAATCGGTGTGTAATATGGTTGAAGAACCTGTAGAGAAAGAGAAGATAGGGGAAGTAACCCATTATTTTACAGATATTAGTGTTGGAGTTATAGAACTCAGTGGAGAACTAGAAGTTGGCGATAGAATCTCAATCGAAGGATCAACCACAGACATTCAACAAGACATAAACTCGATGCAAATCGAGCACGAAGATGTAGCAGAAGCCGGACCTGGCGAGGCTGTAGGTATCAAGGTTAAAGATAGAGTTCGCGAAGGCGACGCTGTTTATAAAATCGAATAATTCTAATGATCGTTATAACAACCCTTCTTCCACTCCTAATTCGAATTGTTCTTGCAAAATCTCATATGCAGCTGCTGGAGGGATAATCCCTCTTTCAGTTATTATTAGGTCAATATATTCCGATGGAGTAACATCGAAAGCCGGATTTCTTATTTCTACGTTTGGAAATTCGTCCGGGGAAGCGACTTCTTTTTTATCTCTTTCTTCTATTTGGACTAATTCGCCTACGAGTGTGGAAGGGTGGAATTTGTAACTTTCCGCTGCTACAAAAGTAACTACTCTTGCTTCATGAGCCGCAAGAGCGATCTGGGATGTTCCGATCTTGTTCACTACTGCTCCGTTCGCCGCTATGCTGTCAGCACCTACTATCACTTTGTCAACTTGTTTCATGAAATACCTTGCTGCCGAATCTACAATCATAGTTACAGGAATTCCGTGGTCTGACAGTTCTCGAACTGTGATATGTCCTTGTTTTCTAGGTCTCGCTTCCGTCGCTATCACTTCGATATCTTTTCCTTCGTCAAATGCTTGTTTTATTACTGCAAGAGCATTGGAACTGTTACAATGAGTCATAATTTTATCCCCATCAGAAAACCGACGAGCCCCAATCTCCCCTATTTTCTCCTTAGCTTTTTCCGTCCTCTCAATAAAATCATCAGCTCGAGAAAAAACCAACTCTCTCAAAGAAGACAAATCTTCTACCTCTTCTAAATTCTTAGTGACAAAACGCAAAGAGTTAGCCAAAGAAACAGCAGTAGGGCGAGTATTTAACAAAACTTCCGAAGCTTCATCCAATTCATCAACTAACTCAGCAACACTGTCAGCATCACTATCCTCAACCACCTTCTTCAAACCTTCAGCAGCAGCTTGAGCTATTCTTCTAGCCCCTCGAATCTCCATCGACTCAATCTTACCAGCTATCTCCTCCACATCAGAAACAACCAAATCCAAAACCTCCACTAAACACATTATCCAAATAAGTAGAAAAACTTTACCTAAAAACTAAAACCGGTAAACCTTAAACCACAAACACACGAAAAATGCATGGTCGATCAACATGGGAAAAGAGAAAAAAAATTTCAAATGTCCCGAATGCGGCGGAAAAGGAGAACCAACAGGAAACACCTGGCCCCTGACAAGCCCGATGGCTTTGATGGGTGGAAGCCTCATCATCATGGGGACTCTAGAGTGTCAAGAATGTGGAAACACATTCAGGAAAAAACTTAAAGAAATGCCGCTGGAAGGAGACGAAGCTAAAGAAGCTATGGAAGAAGCAGAAGAAGACGAAGAAGAATAACTATCTGCTTCTGAGCTTATTTAGAAAAATCCGATAATCCGCTTGCTTAGTTGGATCCTCTTCCTCAGAAGTTAATTTTTCAAATTTTTTCTCAAACTCTTCTAAGCTTGAAGACTCTCCAGCCGTTTCATCAACCACTTCTTTAAGATCTTGTGGAAAATTGAGATACGGACGTATTGAGGAAAGAACTTCGTCCAATCTCCCCTTATCAGAATTTTTCATAAATGCACCTAAATATCTAAAAGCTCTTCCTTGTAAGTTTCAATCGTCATAGTAATATCAACATCTTTGACGCCCTGATAATTACTGACTCTATCTTCAACAAACTCGCTAATTTCAGCACGATCCTCAGCCCTATATTTAGCTATTAATCCATGATTTCCCGTAGTCTTATGAACTTCACAAACTCCCTTACATCTAGTCAAAACACCAGCGACACGACGAGCTTCACTAGATTTCACATCTATGTTTAGAAAAGCCGCAATATCATACCCTGCCTTTTCCGGATCTACTTTTGCGGTATACCCTTGGAGGATATCCTCGTCTTCAAGTTCTTTTATCCGTCTTCTAACACCTGACGTGCTTAAACCTACTTCGTCAGCAATTTCGCTAAGAGTTTTCCTCCCATCTTTAACAAGCATCTCGACGATTTTCATATCTACGCTATCTAACTCGCGAATAAATAATCACCCAGCCTCCTGAAAATTATTTATCTTCTCGTGCATAAATCTCATATAGTTAAGAACTTATAATCGTTTTGCAAAAAACCGTTAAAATCGGATTCTATTTTCAGAAAAAAATTTAGTAAAAAAGTTCAATAAACCCGGACTTTCCCTTCAACTATTCTATTAGAAATATCCTTGATCTTGTTCAAATGTTCTTTTGCTATACCTTCAGCTGAAGATTCAAAATCTTCTGCCGAAAACCCTTCCTCCGGAACTATTCTAACATTCAAAACTTTAGGCTGATCGATTGGAGCACCAATTTGGCTGAGAGTTCTAACAAAAACCTCCTTAACTCCATCCAAATCAGAAATATCTTCAGCTATCTCCTCTGACATAACATTATATAATTTACCAACATGATTAACCGGGTTTTTACCAGCGGCAGCCTCTAAAGACATCGGACGGTCAAAAGTTATCAACCCATTTACTCTATTACCTCGTCCAGTCATTCCATCATCCCCCTGCTCTGCCGAAGTTCCCGTCACGGTTTGGTAAACAATTCCTTCTTCAGGATCGTCAGCAGTATTCACATTTACATTGACAGTCTTGTCCGTAACTTTAGAAGCCATATCGCAAATCTTCTCACTTATCTCCTCTTTTAGGGAGAGATAATGATCTAAATCGTCAAGGAAAGAAGAAACCATTGCTATCGCAACAGTCAAATCAATTTCACTATCCTCCCTCTGCACCATAACTTTAACATCCTCACCAACAACCGGATAATCATCCTTTAATTCTTCAGAATTGAGAAACCCTTCAGTCTCCAAACCCAATTTTTCCGTTTCCGACAAAGGAGCATATCCAACACCTATCGAAGTATCATTCGCAGGAGGAACACCCTGACTTTCAAAAATACCTTTCAAATCAACAGAACCACTCCCTATCCGAGATTCTATATCCACATGATTTTCCATATCTAAAAACCGAACAGAATCATCCAAAAAATCCCTCGCAGCCTCCGTAGAAATTTTATTTATCGGAACCTCTTCATCACCAACCTTGCCTGTGCCCCTACCCGCAACAACAACATAAACAGAATCATCAACTTTACCTCCACCAAATTCAGGCTCAGCTGACCCACCAACAATCAAAACCTTATCAGTATTATGATGCAAAATATTATCAAATCTATCCAAATACTCCTTACTCAAGGCCTGGCTAACTGCTTCTGATATTCCATCAGCGAGAGTATCTGGATGTCCTTTTCCTTTTCGTTCAACTATTTCTATATTATGTTCTTCTGCTGGTGGACGGTGTGATTTTTCTACGATTATATTCTTGTTCATGGTTTTCCAAACGGTTTCATTATTTTCCGGGTCGCTTATTAGTTTTTGTACTTATATAACTAGTGGGAATAAAAAGGGTTAATTATGAAAATTTTACACCCTACAGAAATACGTTCTTTGAGAGAAAAAATCGGTCTAACACAAACCGAACTCGCCGAGGAAGCAGGGGTTACCCAAGCATACGTAGCTAAAGTTGAAGCTGGGAAAGTAGACCCTAAGCTATCCACCCTTGAAAAAATATCCGAAGCTTTGAAGGAAGCAACCTCAGGAGAAAAACTCACCGCGAAACAAGTTATGAAAACTCCAATAATATCAACGGAGGCAAGTGACAAGATAAAGAAAGCAATCAACCTCATGGAATCCAACGATATCTCTCAAATGCCCGTATTCGAAAACAATAAACAAGTCGGTTCTTTATCCGAAGAAACAATCTTACGCGAAATAACGACAGGAGAAAAACTGTTCAAACTGACAGAAAAAGGGGTTCAAAGAATTATGGACGATCCATTCCCAACCATTGGAACTGAAACAGATCTAGATACCATATTTCACTTATTAGAACATAACCCAGCCATACTAGTCCTAGAAAAAGGAAAACCAGCTGGTATAATCACAAAAGCAGATATCCTAAAATTACCTACCAGATAAAAATTTTCTAAACCTAATCCTCATCCCAATTATTCAAAAAATCGCTCTCCATCACCCTTTCTAAAAATCCCCACCGCCCTTTCAAATCATTGATTTTTTCCAAATCGACCTCAACCGTAAGAACCTGCTCGGACTCATCAGCTTCTCCCGAAACCTCCCCATCCGGAGAAGAGATAAAACTATGACCGACAACTTCCCGCCCATCAGGATAATTGGTCGAAGTATTATTAACAAAAGCAAAGAAAACACCATTTTCCACAGCCCTGGTAATACCAATACTCCTCCACATATTCATCCGATTTTTAGGAATATTTGAAGGGTTGAAAATAAGTTGAGCTCCCCGAGAAGCCAACCTTCTGCTAATTTCAGGATAAGCAGCATCTACACACACGACAACCCCTATTTTTATTCCATCGACATCGAAAACAATCGATCTATTTCCGTCTTTCAAAAACTCCGTTTCTCCAACAGCTTCCGAAGGAAACAATTTATCAGCACGACCTAGAACATTTCCATCTTTGTCTATTACAAAACCAGAATCTAGTATTTCCTCACCATAACGCATATACCCTGCTCCTGTGAGTAGAGTAATATTTTTATCAGATGCTATTTTTTGAAAATCCGAAAGAATTTTTTCGACTTCTTTTTCCTTGAGAGGCTCAACACCAAACCAGTTCTCCGGTAAACAAACTATATCAGTATCGTTGATATTGCGAATATGATCTTCCATTCTTTCCAAATTATTTTCCATATCTTCCCTATCTCGAGAAAACTGGACAAGACTGACTTTCTTTTTCAAACTAACCCCTATTACTTTTTCACAAAGTGGCTTTTAGAATTGTTCCAATAAACACTTCCAAAACCTTTACTAACCCACCCACCACTCAAACCAAGTAGAAAACACATGGAAAACCTTGCCCTATTAATCCTAGCAGGCGGATATAGCGAAAGATTCCAAGGAAAAAAAGCATTCTTCGAAATAAACGACCAACCCCTCATCAAACACGTAGCAGAAGACATCGAGAAAATATCAAACGAACTAGCAATATCTTACAAAACCGGAAAAAACAAACTAAAAGAACTCTTCCCAAACGCAAAAATCATAAAAGACAAACACACCGAAGACGGACCAATAGTAGGCTTACTAAGCTCACTCCCCCAAATAAAATCCGAATACGTAGCAATCATATCCTGCGACAATCCAAAAATAAACCCAAAAGTCCTGAAAAAACTACACACAAAAGCCAAAAACCATAGCGCAGCGGTACCAAAATGGCCGGAAGGACACTTAGAACCATTAATCGCCGTTTATAACACAACAGAACTGAGAAATGCAGTCGAAAAAACCTGGGAGAGAAAAGAAATGAAACTTTCTAAAATAATTGAAAAACTCGAAGACGTGAAGTTCGTACCAATCGAAGAGATGAAAGAAATAGATCCCGAGCTAAAATCTTTTCTTAATTTGAACACTCTAGAAAAAGTAGAAAAAGAATTCGGAAAAGAAAAAAATCAATAAGCTATCGTGCCACTATTTCTCCAGCTTTATTCTTTGCTCCCCAGAATAAATATTGAACTTTTCATCATTAGCGAAACAGATCAAGGTAAGACCGGCTTCTTCCGCAGCTTGAATTCCAGAACTCAAAGGGGCAGCTTTCGAAATAATTATAGGAATTCCAACTCTAGCGGCCTTTCTCACCATTCCGGCAGATTGTCTTCCTGAGGATAATATTATGGTTTTATCAAGGTTTTCGTTTTGGAGTAGGGCCTTGCCTATTACTTTGTCGAAAGTGTTGTGCCGTCCTACGTCAACTGATTGTGTTATCAAGTTCCCGTTTTTGTTTATCAGACTAGCAGAATGAGAACCGCTGGTTGTTTCGTATAGATCGGTGAAAAGGTATTGAAGGGCTTGAAAGACAGTTTTTGAAGAAATTTTTAAACCTGAATCTACTCGGATATTCTCATTTGTTTTTTTCCAATTAACCCCTACGCATCCGGAAGATCTTAACTCTAACCATCTCTCAATCTTTTCAGGTTCTTCAACAAATGTTTGAATCTCTTGATCCTCCACCTGAATCGAAATGATTTGATCTTTAGAACTCACAAACCCCTCACATATTAAATAACCATATCCCAACTCTTCCAAATCCACGGGAGATGCCATTATCGAAGTGATTCTCCTATCGTTCACTATCAAATCGTAAGACTTTTCAACGGCGACAGATTCGGTCTCTTCTTTTTCTCCCTCTCTAGTTATCTTCTTAAAATCAGCTTTTTCGATATAGTCCGAAAGATCGTTTCCCTCACTCATCATCTCAACTCTCCATCAATAGTTTATTTAATCTCCCATTCTCTTCATCATGCCGCCAAACCGAGAGGATTGATGTAGTTGAAAGCAGCTCCTATAACAATAGCAAGTAGAATCGTAGACACGCTAATAAAAATCGCCTCTTTCCATCCTAACTCCCTTTTCAAAACAGCAAAAGTCGCCACACAAGGAATATAAATAGCAACAACCAGTGCAAAAACGAAAATATTCAATGGGGACATAGGAGAGGCACCACCCAATAAATTAGAAGTTCCAAGAACAGCAAACAAAAGCACGAGCGCTCCTTCCTTCCTAATTATACCGAAAAGTAAAGGAATAATCAAAACCGGAGGCAAACCCAAAAGACCAGCTGTAATAGGAGAAAGAGGACCAACTATCGCTTGCATAACTCCAGAAACCTTCAAAAAGGCAATCAAAAAACTCCCAAGAATCAGAAGAGGAGCCGCAACATAAATAAACTCCTCCATCCTATTCCAAGTTTTCGAAAGGACAGGTTTTATCGAAGGAGTCCTCAAAGGAGGAAGTTCCATAATCATTCCAGAAGTTTCACCCGGAACAAACCGATTAAGCGTCACCCCCACCAAAAAAATCAACAACAATATAATCCCATAAATCACCATAGCTGGTAATACCCCGAGAAAAACCCCGACAGTTCCGAGAATAACTACCGTCCTTGCCGAACAAGGTATCAAAGTGATAAGAAAAGACGAAATCAACTTCTGCCTTCTGCTCGTCAAACCTCTGGTCGCCATTATCGCAGGCACATTACAACCGAAACCTCCCAACATCGGAACAACTGCCTTTCCATGTAAACCAAGCTTATGCATTAAAGAATCCATTACATAAGCCATTCTAGGCAAATATCCAGAATCTTCCAAAACTGCCAAGGCTAAGAAAAACACTAGGATAAATGGGAACATTACAGCCAGAATTCCTTTAAGACCGAGATTTATCCCTAGATTCAGAATCTCTACTACACTTGGATTTGGAGATATAGATTGGAAGAAATTTAACAAAGCGGGTTCTACCCAATTTTCCCAACCTCCAATGAGAACCCTTTCAATAGAACCGCCACCATAAAATAACAACATCAGGAGGCCGAGGAAGACTCCTATCAGGATAGGTACTCCAGTTTTTGTTTCTGTAGTCCAGCGGCTTATTTTATCTGAAAGAGACGGTTCTACTTCTTTTTTCTGTGTGACTTCTTCAGAAATTAAACTTGCCAGTCCATGTCTTTCTCTTGCGATTCTGAATGCTGACGCTTCGCCGTGTTGGTTTTTGATTTCTTGAGCAAATTCACGAGCGTTTTTAACAATCTTCTCTCCCCCTTCTTCCTCCAAAACTGAATTTATAAGTTCCTCATCTCCCTCTAAAAGTTCTATCGCCAAAGTTCGAGAAGGCAAATCAAAGGGTTTCTTACCTAATTCTTCTAGAATATCATCAGCAAGCGATTCTATGATTCCTTCTAAATCTTTTCCCATCTCAACTTTTCCTTCTGGGCTTTCTTCTTTAACAGCCATATCTAAGGCTCTATCAAAAGCTTCTGACACATTTCTTCCCTGTGTAGCTACGGTCGGGACAACTGGGGTTCCTAATTTTTTCGAAAGAGCTTCCGGATCAATACTCATACCTTCACGAGTAGCGACATCGTACTGGTTCAATACGACTACCATTGGAATTTCTAGTTCGATTAGTTGGAGAGTGAGGTAAAGATTTCTTTCTAAATTGGAAGCATCCAAGACATTAACAATGACATCAATATCTCTTTCTAGAATAGCTCTCCTAGCCACCCATTCATCTTCCGCCACAGCCCCTAGGGAATATACACCAGGTAAATCAACAACCTTGACGGTATATCCTTTAAACTCAGTATTACCCTCAGCTAATTCTACCGTCGTTCCAGGATAATTGGAAACATTTACCCCTATACCCGTGATCTGATGAAAGAAAGCACTTTTACCAACGTTAGGATTGCCCGCCAGACCCACCACGATGTCTACGTCTTTTTCTTCCTCCACAAGGCTTCACCTTAATTTTAGATGCTATATCCCGACTAAGAGCAAGTTTATCCCCATTCCTCTCAACCATAATAGCACTGAAAGACGGCTTCTCGGACAATTCTATATCACAACCCGGAAGAACAGCCATCGGAAGCAACCTCTTAACATCCTCCTCCCCCTCAGGAATCGTAATAACTCTATACTCCTTACCTTCTTCACCCTCGGTTAATTTTATAACCTCTTCATCGAATTCTTCTGTTTCTTCCGGAATGGGATTTCCATGAGGACAAGTTCTAGGATTTTCCAAAACATTCGCTATTTCATCAGCAGTTTCATTAGCTAAAGAGTGTTCTAATTCACAAGCCTCCTCATGAACCTCAGGAAGATCCCTATTCAACACATCAGATAATAACCGCTCAGCCAAACGATGTCTTCTAGTAACTCGCATCCCCTCTTCCTCACCCTTTTCGGTTAGCTCTACCCCCTCATAACGCTCATATTTGAGGAATTTCTTTTCTTCTAGTTTTCTCAACATTTCAACTACACTGGGCTCTTTAACCTCAAGTTCCTCAGCAAGATCCCCAACTTTAACCTTATCATTTCCACCACCTAGCCTATAGAGGGCCTCAAGATATTCTTCTTCCGATTCTGTTAAATCCGACATGTATTTTTAGGTAAGCCTAAAATTTTTTAAAAAGCTTAGGATTGCTTCTAAAATCCATCAAAATCAGCCGGAAACCAGAAATTATTCAAAACAAGAAAATAAAAATGGGATAACAAGAAAAATAA
The DNA here is from genome assembly GCA_964608515.1 of Hadarchaeota archaeon (SeqCode). Lineage (GTDB taxonomy): Archaea > Hadarchaeota > Hadarchaeia > Hadarchaeales > JAGGTB01 > CAYLJV01. The sequence continues at coordinate 13,147 of CAZSNS010000001.1, read as the reverse complement.
AAAAAGAGTGTTAAAATGAGCGGAAATTCAAACAATACAATCGTATCCTTGACGGAAAACCAAATCTCTCGAATGAGATCTATATTTAACAAAATCACCAATGGGGAAATTTCAGCGGAAGAAGCAATAGACAAAGTACTCGACCCGACCATGGAAGACCTATTCCCATCACTAATGTCAATGGATGAAACAAGAGAAGCATTCTCAACAATAGTAGGCCTTATGCCTCGATTCGCAGGTAAAGAATTTTTTGTAAAAATAAAGGGTTTAGATGAGCCTAAAATCTTCAAAGCAACCACTGAACTTTTGCCTAGACCAATAAATATTGAACCGGCATCTGAAGAGGAGATAGAGGATCTTCCTGGATTGGAATTTAATGCAAGTTTGATGCCTCTTCTGCTCAAGGGTAAAATAGACAAGTTATACGGTGCTATTTCACAAACTGATACGGTTAAAATCCATGGCTTGCCAAAATTTGCAGAATGGTTCGGAAACAAGTTGGACCTCTCTAATTTTGTGCCTTTACTACAATTGCTCAATAGAGATTCAATAAAGAAGATACAAAAGCAACTGATTCCAGTTCTGGATAAGGCTACTGAAAACTTGACTCAGCAAAGTTCTGAAGAATCCGAAGAGGCTGAAGTATCTGAAGAGGATGAGGAATCCGAAAAGGTCGAAGAGCAAGGTTAATGACCTAACCTTGCTATTTTCCTTTTTATTCTTAAGGGAATATCTTTAAGAAACGCAGTTAAGAACAACATCTAAAGGACACGAGAAACATTTAATTCCACAAGCGTGAGTTGATACTTGAATGTTTGACGATGCTACAAAAGATAGAGTGGCTAGATGGATAGCCGGTGATATAACGATATCCAAAGAGCCAGGATCTTCGATAAAAAGATGGCGAAAAAAATTCGACATCAAACAAAATACACTAGCAGAAAAACTTGACATCTCCCCCTCCGTAATATCCGACTATGAGTCCGGCAGGAGAAAATCCCCGGGAGTAGGTATAATCAAAAAAATTGTAGAAGCTTTCATTATTGCTGACGAAGAAAGTGGAGGACAAGTAACAAGAGCTTTTGCAGACCGTTTCGAAGCTCATCTCCCTCCCGAAGTAGTTCTGGATATCCGAGAATTTGAAAATCCGGCCGAAGGAACTAAGCTGCTTGATATAGTTGAAGGGGAGGTCGTTGCGAATGAGAATTTGCTTGATAAGAAACTGTTTGGATATACTGTGATTGACGGGCCGAAGGCTGTTTTAGAGCTTACTACTGAAGATTTTACGGGTTTGTATGGTGTTACTACGGAAAGGGCGCTGATTTTTACTAATGTTAGTACTGGAAGGTCTCCTCTAGTGGCTATTAAGGTGAGGGGTATTACGCCTGGTGCTGTTGTTCTTCATGGTGATTTGGAGGAGCCTGATAGGCTTGCTGTTAGGATTGCTAAGAATTTGAAAGTTCCTTTGATTGTTTCTAGTACTTCTGGTGTGGAGAAGCTGATTAATAATCTTCAAGAATCCTACGCATAAATTAGTTAATTGTCGAATTCATCATAGACAATAGTAAGATTTTTATGGGACACAATACCTAGAAGAGGGATAGTCACTACACTAATAATTCTCGGAAGGTGTAAAATGAATACTGCAATAATCGGATATGGAAGCTACATCCCAAAATACAGACTAACAGTAGACGAAATGGCAGAGATTTGGGGAGAAGACGCAGAAAAAATAAAAAACGGACTAAACATCCAAGAAAAATCCGTTCCCAGCGAAGACGAAGACACCACAACAATAGCAGTCGCAGCAGCAAGAAACGCAATTAAAAGATCAAAAACAGACCCGGAAAAAATAGGAGCTATTTATGTAGGTTCCGAATCCCATCCTTACGCAGTCAAACCCACAGCAACAATGGTGGCCGAAGCCATACAAGCCACACCAAACCTCACAGCAGCAGACTACGAATTCGCCTGCAAAGCCGGAACAGCAGCGATCCAAACCTGTATGGCCTTAGTAGAATCCGAAATGTGCGAATATGGAATGGCAATAGGAGCAGACACGGCCCAGTGTAGACCAGGAGGGGCATTGGAATATACAGCTGCAGCTGGTGGAAGTGCTTTCATAATCGGAGAAGATAATGAAGACTCAATAGCCAAAATTGAAGGGACATTCTCCTATACTACAGACACTCCTGATTTTTGGAGAAGAGAAGAAGAACCCTATCCTGAACATGGTGGTAGATTTACAGGACGGCCAGCTTACTTCAAACATGTACTTTCCGCCGCCAATGGCCTTCTTCGAGAACTTGAATTAACTCCAGAAGATTATGATTATGCCGTTTTTCATCAACCAAACGGTAAATTCCCTTTGAAGGCCGCGAAAAGATTAGGTTTTCCAAAGGAAAAAATTGAAACTGGGTTATTAACTCCGAAAATTGGAAACACTTACTCGGGAGCGGTGCCTCTAGGACTTGCGTCAGTGCTAGATAAGGCAGAACCTGGGGAGAGAATTTTTGTAGTATCTTTCGGATCTGGTGCTGGAAGTGACGCATTTTCTCTAACAGTTAAAGATGGAGTTGAAAAAAATAATGACTCAGTTCCAAAAGTTCACGAATTTGTGAAAGAGAAAGAATACATCTCATATGGGAAATATGCTAAAATGAGGGACTTGTTGGTGAAATAAAATGAGAGATGTAGCTATTATAGGAATCGGTATCACAAAATTTGGAGAACTCTGGAACACCTCATTCAGAGAAATGTTCGTAGACGCCGGAATCAGAGCGCTGGAAGATGCTGGAGTTGAAGGAGACGAAATCGACTCAATGTATGTCGGAAACATGTCAGCAGGACAATTCATCAAGCAAGAACATATAGGTTCAGTAATTGCAGACCACTCCGGATTATTACCCGCCCCCTGCACTCGAATAGAAGCGGCTTGTGCTTCCGGAGGCCTAGCTCTTAGAGAAGCTTTCATCTCAGTCGGTTCAGGAATAAACGATATCGTAGTAGCCGGTGGGATTGAGAAAATGACTGATCTTTTGTCTGACAAAACTAATGGCGTTCTTGGAGCTTTAGCGGATCGTGAATGGGAAGCGTATGTAGGGACTACCTATCCCGGACTTTACGCACTAATGGCTAGACGACATATGCACAGGTATGGAACTACTAGAGAACAGATGGCAAAAGTGGCTGTTAAAAATCACGCGAACGGATCTCTAAATCCTTATGCTCAATATCAAAGAGAAATCGAGACTGACCATGTCTTAAACTCTCCTTCCGTCACTGATCCTCTAAATACACTTGACTGTTCACCAATTACTGATGGAGGAGCAGCTTTGGTCCTTGCCCCTGCAGAAATAGCAAAAAAATACCACGAAAATCCCATAATTATCGAAGGTTCAGGACAAGCGAGCGGCACCCTTTCCTTACATGATCGAGAATCAATCACACAAATACCAGCGGCAGTGCAAGCTTCAAAAACAGCATACGAAATGGCTGGGATAGAACCGGATGATGTCGATATAGCCGAAGTTCATGATTGTTTTACAATCGCAGAAATAATCGGTATTGAAGATTTAGGATTTTGTGAAAAGGGAGAGGGAGGAAAAATGATAGAAAACGGACAGACCGAAAGAGATGGTGAAGTAGCCGTCAATACGAGCGGAGGCCTCAAAGCTAAAGGACACCCGATTGGCGCCACAGGAATCGCTCAAGCTGTTGAAATCGTCTCCCAACTTAGAGGTGAAGCGGGGAAAAGACAAGTCGAAAATGCAGAAATTGGTCTAACTCACAATGTTGGAGGATCAGGGGGAACTGGAGTAGTTCACGTCCTGAAAAGAGGTGATTAGATGCCAGCAGTGCCAAGATTTTGGAGGATGATTCCGAACCGGTACAATCTTTTAGGAACGAAGTGTAAGAATTGCGGTCAGGTTTTCTTTCCACCCAGAAGCATCTGTCCCGATTGTAGAAGAGTCGGAAATGTGGAAAAACACCACCTCGACGGGGAAGGAAAAATCATTTCATATACTCACATTCGAGCCGCTCAAGAAGATTTCGAAGAAGAAACCCCATATACAATAGCGATAATAAAGTTGGAAGAAGGTCCAAGAATCATAGGACAAATCACGGAAGATGATCCCGAGGATATAGAAATAGGTAAAGAAGTAGAAACCACTTTCAGAAACATGGGGGAGGAAGGAAGTAAAGGAATGATTCACTACGGGTACAAATTTAGATTATCCGAAGAGTAAAACATAATCAAGATACCGTCTTCTCACCAACGAATAATAAAAACCAAAAAATCATTTTAAACACCATATCATTTATCCAACACCCTTTAGCCTATAGCACGGAAATCAGCACCAAACCAACAAAGACTTAAGACGCTAATTGAGAAACAAAGCAAGAAAAAGAAGGAAACAAAATGAAACAACTAAAAAGTAAAAGACCAGCAAGAAAAATCAAGTCCAAAACCTCAAAGAAAAACTCAAAAAAATAACCAAAAGGTGATTCCAATAAACATCAATATCTCGTGGCCCGTAGAAAATCTGAGCTACAAAAAACTAATCGTTATTCCCCTAATATTAGCCGCAATTTTTGGTTCAATTATTAGTTTTAACTGGATTACTCAAGGTAGACCTGTTCCTTTAAGTTTAGAATTTTCAGGTGGTAGTTATATCCGGATTCACAATATTCAAAATCCTAGAAAAACACAAAAAACCCAGTTTTTGAATAGTTTTGAGCAAGAATTCGAAACCTCCGCTCAGATTCACAGTTTTGAAAATGGAATGTCGGTGGAAACTCCTGTCAATTTGCTCGGCAGGGAAGAGAATCAAACAGCGCATGGCAAGGTCGAAACTTTACTTAATCAATCAGGAATTATAGGAGATCCTGAAATAAATATTCAAACTATGGGTTCTATTATTACAAACCTTTACAAAAACCAAGCAAGAAACGCAGCTATAGCGTCTATTATAGCAATGGCGATAATTCTTTTCATCGCTCTTAGAGAATATACTGCAATTGGGAGTATTTTGTCAGTTATTGGATTGGACCTTCTCGGAATCCTTGGTGGTATGTCAATCTTAGGTATTCCTTTGAGTTTATCGTCAATGGCAGGAATACTTCTAATTTTTGGTTACGCAGTCAATACAAATATTCTGCTTAGCACAAACGTTCTAAGAAGAAAAGGCGGCGACCCTAGAACCCGGGCGGGTAAAGCTATGAACACAGGGATAAAAATGAGTGCCACTTCGGCCACCGCTTTAGTTATTCTTAATCTTTTCTCCACAGCTCCGGAATTGCAACAAATTTCCGCAGTGATAGTTTTAGGAATACTAGTAGATATGGTCAATACTTGGCTTTTCAACTCTGGAATACTGCTAAGACACAGAATTCAAAAAGGTGGGAAATATCATGCCAGGATTTAGAGATAGGAGAATCACGTTATTAGTACTCGCATTATTAATCTCGGGGCTATTTATCGCTGCACCTTGGAAAAGTACTCAACCCAAAGGAGCTCCATTTCCAAACAAAGTTAAAGGTCCAAATTGGGGGATAGACATCACTGGTGGTACTAGAATACTTTTAAGATTGGAAGCTACCCGGGTTACCGTTCAATTACCTCAAAATTCTACAGACTATGTGAATGATTTCTTGGAAAGAATTAGAGAAAATATAAAATCACCGACAACCCAGCTTGGAACGGAGAATGTGTCCCAGACTGGGAGGATTACTATTGAGATAGGGAGGTATATTCCCGAAAACTCTCTCAAAAGCTATCTCAAAAATGGGGAAGAAATAGTTAGTTTCGAAAAAGGAAGGGTTTCTGAATATACGCAAGAAAGAGTGCAAAACTCCCTAGAAACTCGAGCGGACCCTTATGGAACCCTTGGAGCTCAATTCAAACCCTTAGGAAGGCAGAATCAATACTTACAGTACGAAGTTTCTTTAGATTTAGATAGAGCGAAGGAATTATTGGGGGGGGAAGGTTTTCCAGAAGTCTTTGTAGAAAATTATAGAGTAATTTGGAGTAGGCATATCAGAAATGTTCAAAAATCTCTCCGGGAAGGACAATGGGGAGTATCATTCAACTTAACCCAAAAAGGTAAAGAAAGATTTGCAGATTATACAGGGCGAAGAGAAGATATTACAGACAAAAAAGGACATCCAGGAGTTATTTATCTTGATAGGCCGACTAATACCGTCATGCTTTTGAAAGAGGACTTGTTAGATTCGGTTAGGAACAGAATCGGGGAGGTAGGGATAGAAGAAGTCGAATATTCAGAATCAGCACATAGATTAAAATACAGAACTCCGGATGATCCTCAAACACCCACTCTTGACGAAGGGCACTGGTTCCATATTCAAGTCCCAACAATAACAATTGAAAATAACCAACTATCAAAAAATGAAGAAAATTACATCTTATCACTGCTAAACAATGAAGAAATAAACCGAGCTCTGTTCTTAGGAAAAAAGAAAACACTCCCCGACCAACTGATACAAAACGATAATCTCGTCCTAGACAACACAACAATCCCAATAGAAAACTCAACCCTAATAGAAAAAAGAAACGAAACAACCCTCGAATGGGTCCATAGAGTCTTCGGACTAGAATCATGGCCAACCTTACAACCAGGCATTACAGCCAATGTAGAAAATTTGGATAGAGGTCTCAGAATAAGTACGGGTAGTGAAGGAGAAGCTGAAGATTTAAGGGTTATCCTTTCTCAAAGACTCCCGGTTGAAATTACCCATATTAGTGAAACCGAGATTGGAGGACGTTTAAGTCAAGGGTTTATGAAAGAGGCTGCAAAGGCTGGAGCTATAGCATTTTTAGCAGTAGGAGTTCTCGTTTACGTCTTTTATAGAAGATTGAAAATAGCCATTCCACTTCTTCTAACGATGGCTTGTGAAGTTATCATTACAATGGGAGCTGTCTCAGCAGTTCCAGACGGTCTTATGTCCATAGGTCTTCCCGGTATCGGAGGACTCATAGCCGTTATTGGAACCGGAGTCGACCATCAGATAATAATCGCAGACGAAGTGCTAGGTGAGAAGTTTTCCGAATCCCGTAAATTACCTATCGATAGGAGGACAGGTAAAGCCTTCTCCGTAATATTCGCAGCTGCCGCCACAACCATAGCCGCTATGTTCGCGTTAGCAGCATTCGGTTTTGGAGCTATGAGAGGATTTGCTATCGTGACCCTTTTCGGAGTTTTGATTAGTGTACTAATCACAAGGCCTGCTTACGCTCGGATAATCGGAACTTTATTAGAGATGGAACAAAACAAAAGTAGCGGAGGCAAATAGTTTGGTCTCAGAAGACATAAAACAGATCAAAAAGGCGGAAGAAGAAGCGGAAGAGAAAATCGAAGATGCTGAAAAAGAGGCGAAAAAGATAGTCGCTGAGGCGGAAGAAGAAGCGGAAGAAATGGTTAGTGATGCTAGGGAAGAAGCTAGAGAAGAAGTTGAAAAGATTAAGGAAGAAAAAAAGAAAGACGCGGAAGAAGAAGCGGAAAAAATTTTAGAGGAATCGGAAGAAGAAGTATCAAAACTTAAAGAAAAATCCGAAGATAATATCTCTCAAGCAGTTGAATTTGCAGTTGAAAAATTGACGAAGGGTTAGCTATGTTACAACCAATTGAAATGAAGGAACTTAAAGCGATAGTTCCGCTTGAGAAAAGAGACGATGTAGTAGAGGCGATTCACGAAAATGGAAATGTCCAATTAGAGTCGATTGATGAAGAGCTGATTAGTGAACTTGACTTGGAAAAAGAAACAGCCCCTCCGGAACTAGGGGAAATTTCCAGTTTGACTATGGATATAGATAGGATTTTTGATGTTTTTCAAAAAGTACCCGAACCAGAACTTTCTATGACCGGTCAAATTAAACAAGTTTGGACCACTCTTTTCCAACCTGACACAACTGAAACGGAAAAAAAGAAAACAGAAATAGAATCAAGAGAAGGAGCAATAGAATTAGGTAAAGAAATTAACGAAAGGATAGGAACAAAAGCCAGAAAACTGGATGAAGAATTAGAAAATGTAGAAAACAAGATTTTAGATCTTCAAGAAAAAATAGAAAGTTTGAAACTGGTTGAAAACCTCAACCTATCAGATTTATCTCTATTAAAATCCTCCAAATTCATTTTCGCAACCGTGGGAACACTTCCAAAGACTAATCTAGACGAATTAGAAAAAACCATTCAAGAAGAAGTGGGGGAAGAATTTGTAATTAAAACCCAAGAAAAAAGCGAAACAGAATATATCTTTTCTTTATGGACTCTTGCAGAAAATAAAGAAAGCATACAAGAAAATCTCAATTTTTACGGTTTTAATTCATTAAACCTTCCAGTTTTAGAAGGGGAGCCGGAGAAAGTAAGAGAAGAACTCGAAAAAAATCAAGAGGAAAAAGAAGCGAGAAAGGAAAAAATTTATGAGGAAATTGAAACCCTTGCCGAAGAGAATAAAAAAGAATTGTTGATGGTTAAAGAGTTACTCAACATCGAAAAGGATAGAGCCAATGCAATGAATAACTTTTCAAAAACCGAAACTGTAGCCCTTATCCAAGGGTGGGTGCCGGAAGATAAGGTGGAAGATGTTAAAGAGGTGATTAACGAAGCTACGGAAAATGTAAGTCATCTTAGGTTCGTATCAAGTGAAGAGTTAGATAAAGAACCTCCGACACTTACTAAAAATCCGCCGATTATTGAGAATTTTGAATTTTTGACAGGATTGTTCGGAACTCCTTCAAGTAAGGAGATTAACCCCACTCCTCTTTTAGCGTTTACATATGTCCTTTTCTTCGGGATAATGCTTACCGATGTCGCTTATGGATTACTGGTTTTAATAATTGGACTTGCCTTGTTTAGAGGTGGTAAAATTCCCATCGTTGAATTAGGCGGTCGGGATTTCTCCGTCGTTTTAATTCTAGGAGCGATAGCTACAATAATAACAGGTATAGTTACGGGAAGTTATTTCGGGAACTTACCTTCCTATTTTGAGCTGGGAAATATAGCTATATATAACCCAATAGAAAACCCTATGCCTCTACTCATATTCTCAGTCTTACTAGGATTAGTCCATGAATACTTTGGTGTAAGCATAGGATTATGGGAAAAAATCCAAGAAGGAGACTGGAAAGTGGCGATCGGAGACAGATTATCTTGGCTACTTCTAATGCCCGGAGCCATTATTTTAGTACTGCATTTCTTTGACTGGAAAGTTTTCACCACACCCATGCTAGCCCTCGGCGGAACGCTAACAGGAATCGCTTTTTTGATGATTATCTATAATGAAGGTCCGATGGGTATCATGGACGTTTTTGACATGTTAGGAAATGTTTTGTCATATACACGTATTTTAGCTCTCGCCTTGGTTACTTCCGCTCTAGCTATCACTTTCAACTCAATTTCAGTTATGTTAAGCAGTATTTCCGTTACCGGGCTGAGTATTTTCGGAATCCCAATAGTGGGTTTAATTATGGGGGGTTTGATTTTCGTCGGTACTCAACTTTTCAGTTTAGTTATTAACCTCATAAGCGCCTTTGTCCACTCTTTGCGCCTACATTATGTGGAGTTCTTTGACAAATTTTTCGAGGGTATGGGAAAAAGCTTTAAACCTTTCAGTTTCGAAAGAACGCATACAGAGGTGAAATAATTGGCGATAGAAACCTCTACGGCAATTGCGGCCATTGGTGCTGGTCTAGCAATTGGCGGGGCTGGACTCGGTTCTGGAATCGGTCAGGGTATAGCAGCTTCAGCTAGTGCTGGAGCGACGGCCGAAGATCCAGGATTCTTTGGACGAGGTTTAGTGTTTACAGTCCTTCCAGAGACTCAGGTCATTTATGGTCTGGTTATTGCTATCCTAATTATGGCCGGCGCTGGATTGCTCTAAATCCTTTAATGGGATTGAGCGGTTCAGTATCTGCCTGTAAGGTTAGTCTTAACTAGCGGAGAAGAGATTATGTCTGACGGTTTAGAGAGTATTATTGAGCGGATAGAAGAGAGAGCTGAGGAAGAGCGGGAATCTATTTTAGATGAGGCTAGGAAGAAAGCTGAAGAGAAGAAAGCTAGTGGTGAAAGTGAAGCTGATAAGGAGAAAGAGAAAATTTTAGAGAAAGGTAAAGGTGAAGCTGAGAGGATAAGTCGGAGGACTATAGCTAACGCTCGTAGGAAAGCCCGGCAAAAAAAGTTGGAAGTGAGGGAGGAAGTTATTCAGGAAGTTTTTGAAAAGACTGAAGAAGAGCTTGGTGAACTTAGTGAAGATGAAGAATATGATGATATTTTAAATAATCTTATCACTCGAGGTGGCGTTACGGTTGGGGGAGGAGATCTTGAAGTACTTTTGCGTGAGGAGGATGAGGAAAAAATTTCGAGTTCAGAACTAGAAGAAATAGAGGAAGAAATATCAAGTGAAACTGGAAAAGACACCTCTTTGAAAATCATAACAGAACTTGAAAATTCAAATGGAGGAGCCATCGTAAGAAAAAGCGATGGCAGTGTTTCCTGTAATAACACTTTCGAAGCAAGATTAGACAGAATGAAAAGCTCCATCAGGCCCAAAATAGCTGAAATCCTATTCCAAGAAGAGTGAAACAATGAACTCCATCTTGCTTGAAATAATACCTGGGATTCCCAGAACCACCGAATTTATAATACTATTCACACTAGCCATGACGGCCTCTGTTCTTATAATAGTTTTTCTTTTCAGAAGAGTTCGCAGATATGGCGCTTACGCATATACAAATGCCAGAGTAAACGCTATGAAAGGTGGTCTAAAAAGAAAAGATAAGTTAGACCCTCTTCTTCAAACTCAAACCGTGCAAAATTTCATTAGCATGTTAAACGACACAGCTTATGCATCTTATTTAGAGAATATCGGACCTGAACCTAGAGAGGTTGAACAAGCCTTCAGATTACAACTTGCCGATTCTTATCGAAAAGTAACCTCCATCGCCCCAGAAGATGTTCGAAAAATTTATCGTAAGATGGAGAAAATAATAGAAATCGAGAATATTAAAATCATCCTTGTCAACAAGTTCGTAAACACTCCTCAAGAGAAAATCGAAGATCAATTACTACCTCAACGGTTCTTACCAGAAGAAGTGTTTGACAAAGCTCTAAAAGCAAAAAATTTCGAAAAAGCACTAGCCGCCTTTGAAGAAACAGAATATTGGGAAACCATAAACGAAGTGATGTCAGAAGTCCAAGAAACAGGAAACTTATTGCCACTCTGGACTAAACTAGAGCAAAAACATTGGGAAGAAGTTAGAAAAACAGCAAAAAATTCGAGCGCAGAAGGTTCCGAAGTTGCACAAGAAGCAAGCGGGATGAAAATAGACATTATGAACATACTTACAGTCCTAAGATGCAAAAATCAAGAAGCAGACCCAGACGAAATCGAAAGACTTCTCACCCCCATATACACAAAAATAGAACATGACACACTGACTAGAGCAATGGAAGCTGACAACGTAGAAGAAGCCGCAATGACACTGGAAGACACACATTATGGCGAAAAAATCTCAGAAGCACTGACCGAATACGGAGAAACAAAATCAGTTTTCGTTTTTGAAAAAGCCCTGAACGAATTCTTCCTAACCAAATTAAAAAAATTGAGCATTCAAAATTATGCAGGAACAGGACCGCTTACCGCATTTTTCTACCAAAAAAGAGCAGAGGTAAATAATTTAACCACAATTGTAAATGGAATATCCGAAGGCCTTACATCAGAAGAAATAAACGAAAAACTCATAACACCAAAGGTGGAAGCACAATGAAAATAGCAAGTATAACTGATCCTTTAACTGCAAATGGGCTTAAACTTGCGGGAATGGGGGAAGTACATGAAGTTGAGAATCCAAAAGAGGCGGAAAGAGTTTTTCAAGACTTAATCAAAAAAGAGGAGATAGGAATTATCGTGCTAACTGAACAATTAGCTCAAGAAATGGATGAAAAAGTACTTGAAAGGAAAAAGGAAAAAGAGAAGATAACCCCAATAGTTATAGAAATCCCTTCAAAAGAAGGAACAGTACCTGAGAGAAGAGAAATAATCGATAAACTTGTTAAACGAGCAGTCGGAATAAAAGTAGAAAGTTAGGTGAAAAAATGGGAGAAATAGATAAGGTTTCAGGACCCGTTGTCGACGCAATCGGAATGCGTGGAACCGAAATGTATGAACTAGTCAAAGTCGGGAATGAAAACCTAGTAGGAGAAGTTATAGGACTAAAAGGGGATTCGGCCACAGTTCAAGTTTATGAAGAAACTTCCGGGATCAGACCTGGTGAATCAGTTGAAAGAACTGGAGAACCTTTATCAGTTGAACTCGGTCCAGGATTGATAGGAACTATTTTTGATGGAATTCAAAGACCTCTAACCGAAATTCAAAACAAGGTAGGGTCCTTTATCGACAGAGGAGTTCAAACTCACTCACTTCCAAGAGATAAAAAATGGGAATTCGAACCCTCGGACCTAAGTGTAGGAGACAAAGTCGGAGCAGGGACCATCCTAGGAACAGTAGAAGAAACCACTATGGTAGATCATAAAATAATGATACCTCCAGAAATAAAAAAAGGAGAACTAACCGAAATTGCAAGCAAAGGCGAATATACAATAAAAGACACAATAGCAAAAGTCGAAACCGAAGACGGAGAAAAAGAAATAGATATGATCCAAGAATGGCCCGTGAGAGAGCCGAGACCCATTAATGAAAAGCTTGATCCCAATATACCTTTAACAACTGGGCAGAGAGTTATCGATACCTTCTTCCCCGTTGCCAAGGGTGGAACTGCGGCGATACCAGGAGGGTTTGGTACGGGTAAAACTGTAATGCTTCACCAAATAGCTAGATGGTCCGACACTCAAATTGTTGTTTATGTGGGTTGTGGAGAAAGAGGTAACGAAATGACTGACGTTATTCTCCATTTCCCAGAATTGGAAGATCCAAGAACTGGTAATCCGATTATTGACAGAACTTCTCTAATCGCTAACACTTCAAACATGCCTGTCGCCGCGAGAGAGGCTAGTATTTACACAGGTATAACTATAGCGGAATACTTCCGAGATATGGGTTATCATGTGGCTCTGATGGCGGATTCAACTTCTCGATGGGCGGAGGCTCTTCGGGAAATTTCCGGAAGATT